>NZ_NCJB01000136.1:0-5946 GCF_002282275.1 Polynucleobacter sp. 39-46-10
GTTATTCATGATTTTTTAGCGTAACTTGTTAATATAGCCCTTTCCCATGAATCCTTCTGAACTTCGCTCCACTCTGGCCTTAGCAGGCATCTTTGGCCTACGTATGTTGGGCCTATTTCTGCTTTTGCCTGTTTTCAGCATTCATGCACACGGCTTGCCGGGCGGGGAGCACGCCCTGTGGGTTGGCTTGACACTTGGTATCTTCAATATTGTTCAGGCCTGCTTCTATATCCCTTTAGGCCGTCTTTCTGACCGGATCGGCCGAAAACCAGTTGTTTTATGGGGGCTTTCCTTATTTGTCGCTGGCGCCTTAATTTGCGCTGCTCAGGATGACCTGCTCTGGATCGCTATTGGGCGTGGGGTGATGGGCGCTGGCGCAGTTTCAGCAGCGATTTCTGCCTGGGTTGCTGATTTAACGCGTGAGCAGGTTCGTACACGCGCAATGGCCTTGGTGGGAGGCAGTATTGCACTTTCATTTGCTTTATCGCTAGTAATTGCTGCACCAATTTATCGCTTGATTAGTTTGAGCGGAATCTTTGTAGTCTTGGCAGTCTTAGGTGTTGGGGCGATGTTTGTTGCCTGCTATATTTTGCCAAGTACTAAGCCTGAGCCCAAGGTGCAACAAGCCAGTTTGAAGGAGGTATTTCTGCGTCCTGAATTGATGCGTCTCAATGCAGGGGTATTTGTATTGCATGCAACTCAAGTGGCCATGTTCTTGGTGGTACCGCGCTTATTGGTGGAAGCCGGCTTACCCTTGGCATCACATTGGCAAGTTTATCTCCCAGTTGTTTTGCTCTCCTTTTTCTTAATGGCACCAATTCTGATTTTTGGTGAAAAGAAGCAGCAGTTAAGAACGATCTTGTTGTTAGCAATTGTGCTACTCCTTCTTGCAGAATTTGTCTTTACAAGCACCCACTCAATTACTGGCATCGCTATTGCATTATTAATTTACTTTGTGGGCTTTAACTTACTTGAAGCATTGCAACCATCATTAGTCTCTCGTTTTGCCAAAGAATGTAAGGGTACGGCATTGGGTGTTTACAACACCACACAGTCGATTGGCCTCTTTACCGGCGCTGTAATTGGGGGTTACTTGATGGATAGCCATGGGGATTTATCGGTCTTTGTTTTGGGTGCAGTACTGCTTTTATGCTGGCTTATAATTGCTTGGTCAATGGGTTCGATGCCAACAAGGGCTTCGGAATCAAAGGATGTCACAGCAACAACATAACCGTAGCTTCATTGGTTGAATTACGGTGAGTAGTTTATTTTTTTAGTAGTAATAACAGCAGTATTTTTCTTCGGGAGACAACATGGCTTCGGTAAATAAAGTCATCATCGTAGGTAACGTAGGGCGCGACCCAGAAACACGTTACATGCCAAGCGGCGACGCCGTAACAAACATTTCAGTAGCGACATCAGATCGTTACAAAGATAAGCAGTCTGGCGAAATGAAAGAAACCACAGAATGGCACCGCGTTGCATTCTTTGGAAAACTAGCAGAGATCGCTGGCCAATATCTCAAAAAGGGTTCACAGGTTTATGTAGAAGGCCGTTTACGCACACGTAAATGGACTGATGCGAGTGGCCAAGAAAAATATTCCACTGAGATCGTTGCAGAAACAATGCAAATGCTTGGTGGCAAGCCAGTAGGTGGCGGTGGTGATGGTGGTGAAAGTTACAGCCGTTCAAAGCCGGCTGAGCAATCTGCACCAGCATCTTCAAATGCTGCATCCCTAGGCGCAATGGATGACGATATTCCGTTTTGATTGAGGTGATAGCGGTCATTTGACTGCCTAGCAATTTACCCCAGCAGGCCAACGCTTCCTGGGGTTTTCTTTTTTCTAAGCGAACGGATGACCTCGAGTTTGCTGTATTCACCTTAAAATGAATCCATGAAATCGCTAGGGATACACAAATTTCCACTTTTGGCATTCTTAGCCGTTAGCATTGTTGCTTTCCCCCGGCTATCTCTAGCCGCAGCTTTTTTCTTTCCAGATATGAACCCCTCATTTGTTAGAGGGGAGCCTCCAGATTGGCTGCATGATGGGCGAGGCAATGATGGATATATCACGATTAGCTCTGAAGTGATTCCCGTCAGCAGTTGCACTCAAATGGCGAGTCGAAGTTTTTGGGGGTCTGATAAAACACAATTAGTGTTATCTGTCCTGACGCAGGGCTTCAAAAGTAAACTCGATAAGTTAGAAATTCCAATTGCTACTTTTGACGGCAGAGAGGGTGGCTCTGAGTGCGCTTCGCTGAGTAGCGCTCCTTTATCGGTAGTCCCAATGACTGTGCTCGGTACCCATTCCATATTCAACCCAGGCGCACTTTCGATAGTGCTCAATGTGAGAAGTTCTAGCGACTCTAACCAGGATTTCATCGGATCTGCCAAATTACTGTTGGGGGCTGCCGCAATGGTGGCAACTGGCGGTTCAGCTGCGGCTATTGGTGGGATTTCAGCAACAGTTGGCAATGCAGTGGTGGGTGAGACACAAAAGAAGGCCAATAGTCTTTTGCAAGGAATGGTTGATGCCAAGGCGCCTGTTAGTTTTAGCTGGCCAGAATTGAGGCAAGGAATTCGAGCGGTTGAGATCCCAGTCTATAAAATTGATCAAAGCGTTGGCAGTTTGACTGATAAGCAAATCCTGAGATTGCAAAAAGATCCTAAATCAGAAAAGCAACCTCTATTTACCGTGAAACTAGAGTTTCAATTTTTTCGCAGCATGTTTTATCCAGCGGCGTCTCATATTGAGGGGTTGGCAAGCAGAGAAAATCTTTCTTCCGAATACATTTTGAACTCTCAAATGCTAGGCTTAGGTCAAAATTTTATGCAGATCTTAAATAGCTCTGCTCCTAGTTTGCTGCAGCGTATTTCTAAAGCAGAAGGCCCTGATTTGGCAAAATCTTGCTCTTTGGGTTTTACAAAACTCAAGACCGCAGGACTTAATGATGTCGATAGCGCTATTGTTATGAAATCATTTATTGATGAAGCAAAGGGCGATGTTGATTGGTATGCAAACCCGGCATTAGTAAAAAGCTGTTTCTCACAAGCACCCAGTATTCAAAAAAATCTTGAGCTGATATATGGCCTCAGCGTAGCACCGTCAAAACAGGAGCTTGAGCCTTAGTTATTGCCTTGCATGGCGTGTATTCTCTGGCCAAGGTGCATTGTGATCAGTTCTAAAGGGGTTGATATCCAGGCCGCCTCGTCGGGTATAACGAGCGTAGACGGAGAGTTTTTCTGGTTTGCACTGGCGCTTGATATCAGTGAAGATGGTCTCAACACAATGTTCGTGAAACTCACCTTTTTGCCTAAATCCGATCAGGTAGCGCAGTAAACCTTCTTCCAAAATTGGACGGCCTTGGTAGCGAATTTGCACACTAGCCCAATCTGGTTGACCGGTCACTGGGCAATTCGATTTGAGTAAATGAGAAACTAAACATTGCTCGATTGGTCCAAAAGATTCATTCACTTCTAGCAAGGCAGGATCAGCTGATAGACTCGGATCGATCTCAATATCGAGGCGATCCATGAGAACGCCACTCATCTCCTGCATTCCTTTTTTGGCAACTGCTTCAGTGGGGTTGATGCGAGTCGCAATCTTGCTGCCAGACACTGCTGATAGATCCGCAATCAATCTTTCGCGGACTTCCACTTCATCTTCAAAGCGGGCGCTATTGAGGCTATTCAGATAAAGCTTGAATGACTTGGATTCAATCATGTTTGGCGAGTCCGCTGGAATCTGAAATTCTGCTAGAGCAATCTGGGGCTTCCCTTTTTTATTGAGCCAACCGAGCTCAAAGGCATTCCAAATATCAACGCCTACAAAAGGCAATGCTTGATTTGGTTTGATATCTAACTTGAAGCGATTCTCAGAGCGCGGAATGGGGAAGAGCAAACTCGGATCGTATTGATCAGGATATTCCGTTGCCTTACCAAGAGGAAGTGTAGACATTAGTTTTTGGGTTTATTAGAGACGCCAGATATAACGTGCCCAGTAGGCGCCACTGATGCGGCCGATTGGCAGTGACCCGTTTGGTCATCAAAGAAAAAGTCTGGTTCAAACTCGCGTAGGAATTCGCTTTTGGAGAGCCCACCAAGGAACATGGCCTCATCAACATCGATGCCCCAAGCCATGAGTGTGCGAATGGCGCGCTCATGCGCGGGTGCTGAACGAGCTGTCACTAAGGCGGTGCGAATGCGCATACCTTTCTCGCTAGTGGTGCGTTGCAAGCGGTGTAGTGCTTCTAACAAAGGTTTAAATGGACCTGGTGGTAGAGGAATCGCTGCCTTCTTGCTTTCATGATCGACAAAGGCTACCAAGCCTTCACTCTGAAATACTTGCTCAGCTTCATCCGAAAATAGAACGGCATCACCGTCAAAGGCAATGCGAATTTCATTGGGGTGAGACTCTGCAGTTTTGCTCGACTCTGGATATACGCGCGCAGCAGGAAACCCTGCCTCAATCGTGGCGCGCACATCATCTTCATTAGCCGAGAGAAATAAGTTGGCATGTAGCGAACGAAGGTAATGATAGGGTGGGCGACCTCTTGTAAATACACCGCGCTCTAAATGTAGGCCGTGATGTTCGGCTGAGCGAAAGACACGTAAGCCACTAACTGGGTCATTGCGAGAGAGAATCACCACCTCAACACGTTGTTCACCTTCTTCATTGAAAGCGAGCAATTTTTTTACCAATGGAAAAGCAACACCTGTTTGAGCGGCATGAGATAAACGCTCTAATTGCAACTTCATGTAGGCGCTGTCATCAGTTGATTCGAAGATGCGGTTTTCTTCTTCGAAATCAAACAACGCACGCGATGAAATCGCGACGACGAGTTTTCCGGTAAGTGTGTATGACATTGACTAATTCGATCTTATGGATTGAATCTCATTTTAGGAATAAACGGTAAGCGGGATTATCGGTTTCGTTCCAATGAGGATAGCCAAGTGATGCTAGGAAGCTTTGAAATTTCTTCTGTTCATTTTTGGGAACCTGAAGACCTACCAAGATACGACCATAGTCTGCGCCGTGATTGCGGTAATGGAACAGGCTGATATTCCAATTAGGCGCCATGCTGGTAAGGAACTTCATCAAAGCGCCTGGGCGCTCCGGAAATTCAAAGCGGTAAAGCAGTTCATCTTGAGCTAGGGTGGAGCGACCGCCTACCATATGACGGAGGTGAGACTTCGCTAACTCATCATGAGTGAGATCGATGGTTGCAAATTTTGCTTTACGAAAATGCTTTGCAATTGTTGTGCTATCTGTCGCCTTCTGCGTACCAATTCCTACAAAAATATGTGCTTCGCTCTGATCAGCAATGCGATAGTTAAATTCAGTAACATTGCGATTGCCTAGTAATTCACAAAAGCGCCTAAAAGAGCCGCGCTCTTCGGGAATGGTCACGGCAAAAACAGCTTCGCGGAATTCACCAACGTCAGCACGCTCAGCCACAAAGCGTAAGCGACTGAAATTCATATTCGCGCCACAAGCTATCGCTACTAGTGTTTTCTTTTTTAGGCGATGTTTTTCAACATACTTCTTCATGCCGGCAATCGCTAAGGCACCAGCGGGCTCCAGAATGCTGCGGGTATCTGTGAAGACATCGTTGATGGCAGCGCAGATCTCATCGGTATCGACAGTAATGATGTCATCGACTACGCGTTTACAGATGCGGAAAGTTTCTTTCCCAACGAGTTTGACTGCCGTGCCATCAGAGAAGAGGCCTACGTCTTTCATCTCGATACGCTTGTTAGCTTCGAGCGATCGTCGCATTGCATCTGAGTCAACTGACTGTACGCCGATTACTTTGGTCTTAGGGCTGACTGCTTTGACATATTCGCCAATTCCAGCAATGAGACCACCACCACCGATAGCTACAAAAATAGCATCGATAGGCTCTTGATATTGTTGAAAGATTTCTTGGGCGATCGTTCCTTGT
>NZ_NCJB01000137.1:0-5938 GCF_002282275.1 Polynucleobacter sp. 39-46-10
TTCCACCTGCAGGCGGTTCGATAACTCTTGAGGAATCTTAGTCGCCGGAATCAAGCTGGGGTCAGCAAGCAAAGTAATCGTGCTTGCGGGCTGCTGCTGCAAGAAGGCTAAAGCAGCTGCAAGAGAAACCTCTGGACCAAGCCCTGCGGGCTCTCCAGAACTAATGACTAAATTAACGAGGGCTGGCTGCTGGATCATCTGCGTTAATGATCTTCACCGTAGCGGTGTCGCGTAATTCACGTAACCAATCTTGATAAGCCTGTTCGAACTTACGCTCACGGATTGCTGCGCGGGCAAATTGACGCTGCTTCTCCAGAGTTAATTGTGCTTCACGACGCTCGAGCACCTGAATCAAATGCCAACCAAACTCGGTCTTCACTGGGTTGCTGACTTCACCAATTTGCAAGCGGTTCATAGCTTGATCAAACTCAGGAACTAAATCACCAGGACCCATCCAACCTAGATTTCCACCGTTAGCAGCAGATCCATCTTCAGAATACTTTTTAGCCAGTTCGCCAAAATCAGCAGTCTTTGCGCGAACCTGGTCTCGATAGCCGGCGAGGCGTCTTTCAGCATCCTGATCCGTTAAACCAGCACGACTGCGCAATAAGATATGGCGAGACAAGGTCTGCGTCACCATAATGTTTTGTGGGGTAGTTGTACCTTCTTGGGGAGAAGCTTGCTGCGGCTCAGGGGCACCAGCAGCTAAGGCGCGACGATCAAGAACCTTGAGTACGTGATAGCCAGCTGGGCTTCTTACTACTGCATTAGCAAGTTGCCCGCTACCTGTATTTCTCACAGCCTCATAAAATAATTGCGGCAAGCGATCTGGTGTGCGGTAACCTAATTCCTGAAACTTAATTTTTGGATTGTCTTTTGCGGCCATTGCACCCAGCTGCAAAAAATCGACATCACCACGAGCTTCTCGCAATAAAGATTCTGCTTGCTTCTTTGCTGCAGCCTGAGCACCAGCACCTGCACTCGCATCTACTGGAATAAAAATCTGAGCTACATCGATTTCCTCTGGCTCACCTTTAGCGGCTGGAGTAGATCGTGCCGCCCTTCCTCCACCAGCTACTTCACGATTGCGGTCAGTAATGAAATTATCGACTTCTGCATCAGAAATCTTAATCTTGCCTTCTACCTCGCGCTCGCGATAGCGACTAATGATTACATCATCACGCAACATTTCACGATACCGATCATAGGTGCTACCAGTCGCAGCAATTTTTACTTTCAGTTCAGCAACTGTTAATTTATTCTTAGCTGCTATATCACCAATAATCTTATCGAGTTCCTTGTTGCTAACTGCAACACCTTCTTGCTCAGCATTTTGCAGTTGGATCTTTTCGACAATCAGACGCTCGAGCACGGTCTTACGTAAAGTCGCTGCGTCAGGAAGTTTGGTTCCCTGCTTTTGTAAGGCCGTAATGCGATCATCAATCTCTTTACGCGTCACGTAGCCTGTATTTACGACCGCTGCAACACCATCAATATTACGAATTTTGCTATCAGCCGCAGTCTTTGAGCCATCTTGTGCAAGCGCGAACTGAGTCATAAGAGCAGTGCCAGCCAAAATCATGGCTGCAAGGGCTTGGTTAAATCGATTCCTACGCATCATTGATAGTTCTCGTATATTGAAGGTGGTATAGGCTTGGAAGTAGGCATATATCCAGGAACATTTAGCTTCATGATATCAACTGGATTACTACCAGCGCTACCAAATCCCCTAAATTCTATTTGGAATAAAACCTGGGTAGTGGTTATTTGTGAGGTATTGAGCATTTGAGAGTAAGCACCGCGTAAGGTCCAGCAATCGCGCATCCACTCTAAACCCACTAAAGTGTTAAGCGTTTTAGTTGTTAACGCGTCATAACCCCATCGACCCAATGCTGAAACCTCTCGGGTGAGAGGCCACTGCCCAGATATATTGTATTGATCAGTAGTCGTCTGAGCTAGTGTGCCCAGCGTATTATTTTGCACTGAAGCCTGTGTTGGAGGGCTCCAAACGTTTCTATACCCAAAATTCAAATTTCTACCAGGCGTAGGACGCCAGCTTCCACCAACGGTTGTCTGAACCAATTTATTTAACTGGGTGTTGTACTGCCCAAACATATCTGCACTAAAGTTACCTAGCAGGCGCACAGACGCTGAGCCCAAGGTATCGGAGTAGGTTGTTGGATTGGCAATGTTTCCATTAAGGCCAACTCGCTGCCCCGAAAATGCTTGGCGCTGTGCAAGGGTTACGTTAGCTCGCTCTGCGCCAGTATTAGCCTCAATCATCCGACTAGTTAAGCCACCAGTCAGCTTATTGTTATCCGCAATACGGTCATTACCAATAAATGTATTTTCACTAAAAATTTGGGTAACACCAAAACCCGCATCTGCCGTATCAAACAGTGGAGTTTGAGCCTGACTTTCATAGGGGGTATAAACATAAAACGCTCTTGGCTCCATGGTGAGCAACATATCGCGCCCAAAGAAGCCCTTTAATTCAGCGGCATCTCTTTCAAACGCCAAACCAGAATCAAGACTGAATGTGGGTATGGTAAAGCCTTGTGCAGCTGGCGCTCCCACAGGGTTATATGGGGTGGCATTATAAGTATTCGACTGAAAGCTGACCTTAGGAGTGATGTAATAACCGGGTGTAATCTGAGGTAGTGACATTGCACCTTTAATAACTGTTCGATCTGCTTGGCTAAATGCACCTGGAGCAGTTGCCTGTAGGTTTCCACCAATGTTGTAAGCAAATCGGGTGTAGTCAGTTGAAAACGTTGTTACAGGGCCTGATGGCAAGGTAATATATTTACCGCTAGCGTCAGCCACCGTTGGAGTTAAACGGTTGTTATAGGTGGCAGTGATATTCGGCAAAATATTGTAGGGAGATTGCACAGTCACCGTTGGATCAGGCTGCAATGTCTGGAAAGTCATCGCTCTTGCGGCAACCGTCCAATTGCTTAAACTTCCGGTTAAGTTCTTAGTAGTACCAACCTCTTGACGAAATTGATTGGTAACTGCGCCGGCAATACTTTGTGAAAAGTCAATTGGATACAAGTTATCTGATACCCGCGCCACATTGGCATAACCAGTCCAAGCACCAGCAATGGGGACACCACCCATACCCAATAAATCACCACTAAAGTTCTGTCTTTGCTGCCAGTCATAGCGCCAACGATCCGTGCCAGTTTTGCGATCGTAAGGCAGATAGTCACCCATTAAGTTGCCAGAGTACTGCTTATCCAAAAACTGATACTTAGCGCCCAATTGCACTCCACGTTGGCCCATTACTCGAGGCAACAATAGCAAGTCACGATTAGGCGCAATATTGACGTAGTAGGGCGTCGTCACATCAATACCATTATTGGAGTTATAACCAGCTACCGGTGCCAAAATTCCGGAACGGCGTTGATTTGATGTTGGTGCAGTGAAGTAAGGAACATAAGCAATGGGTACATCAAAGAATCGCATAACACCGTTTGTACCAACCATTTCTTTTTGCTCGTTATCAATCTCAAGCGTACTAGCCGTGAAATACCAATCTAAGTTTTCTGGGGTGCAAGTTGTATAAGTTGCCTTATCAAACACAAATACATCTGAAGTTTCAATCGTTAATTTTTTTGCATTGCCACTTGCTCTGTTATCACGCAATTCGTAATTCGGAGATTCCATTTCACCATCACGAGCATCTACCCGAAAACGCGCCTTTGGTCCTTTGAAAGATGTGTTACCTTTTGAAAATTCAGTATTGCCCAATAAGTTAGCTACATCAGAATCAGGATCATATTTAATTTCATCGGCTTTGATCACTGCACCGTTACGTCGAATTTGCGCACGTCCCTTTAAGCGCATTTCACGATCGACAATTCCATCAATCGAATCACTGGAAGTAAACGTCAATGCATTACCATCAGCGATAGGCTTACCAACCCGTAATTGATCATCCAACTTTAAGACAGTGACATCGCCACGATCGGGGATTAATACGGAGTTAGCAGAGCTACCTAATGACTGTGATGAAGGAGGTAAAGGTGCAGGTGCCTGAGCCATACTTAAGTGGGCAAATTGCGACAATGCAACCCCCATCATTACGCGCAGGGTGACAGATAAAAAAAGAGGGGCACAAAGGCCAGCGCGACGGCGATAATGACTCATAGATCCAGACCCCGCTATTATACGAATCGACCATGACTGACTCTCGCTTAGACACCCTCCGTAACTGGCTAAAAGGCCTTGAACCTAGCTGGCAATTAGATCTCCCCACTTTAGCCCCCGCCTCGGCAGATGCCAGCTTTCGACGGTATTTCCGGATTGAGTCCAAAAACCCGGATTTTCCGACTTTGATCGTGATGGATGCCCCACCCCAACATGAACCCTTAGATGCCTTTATTAAGGTCGATTTATTGCTTGAAAATGCCGGTTTAAATGTCCCGAAAATTCTAGAAAAAAATGTCGTCGAGGGCTTTCTTTTACTCAACGATCTTGGCACTAAAACTTTCCTTGCAGAGCTCAATTCTCAGAGTACGGATCATCTATACAAAGATGCGACACATGCTTTAGTACAAATGCAGTTAGCGAGCAAACCTGATGTCCTGCCAAACTATGATGAAGCACTTCTACAACGTGAGCTTGATTTATTTCCTGAGTGGTATTTAGGAAAGCATTTGCAGATGGAGTTAACTGAACTTCAAATCTCTCAAATGAAGCAAGCATTCGAACTCATTATTCAAAATAATCTTGCTCAAGCAAAAGTCTACGTTCATCGAGACTATCACTCACGCAATCTGATGGTGACCGAAAAAAATAATCCCGGTGTTATCGATTTTCAAGATGCAGTTTATGGCCCGATTACTTACGATGCTGCCTCACTCTGGCGTGATGCATACATTGCATGGCCCGAAGAACGCGTGATAGATTGGGTCATTAAATTTTGGGAAGCTGGCCGCAAAGCAGGATTGCCAATGCCAGATGATTTTGGTCAGTTCTATCGTGACTTCGAGTGGATGGGCTTACAGCGACACCTCAAAATTTTGGGGATTTTTGCAAGGCTATTTCATCGCGATGGTAAAGATGGCTATCTCAAAGATATTCCATTGGTACTCGAGTACGCGATTGCAAGCGCAAATCGCTATATTGAATTAAAGCCCTTGGCACGTATTTTGGAATCGACACGCTCCAATCAGAATTAGTCATCATCGATCATGAATAAGCGCAATCTCGTTCCTTGCTTTTTACTGGCCGCAGGTCGAGGCGAACGCATGCGTCCACTAACCGATGAGCTGCCTAAACCACTCCTCACCATAAAAAACAAATCCTTACTCGCCTGGCATTTAGAAGCACTCAGTGCGGCAGGCATTGAGAATGTAGTGATTAATCATGCTTGGCTTGGCAATAAGATTGAGCAAGCCCTAGGAAATGGCAGTCAATTTAATTTGAATATTGCCTACTCTCCAGAAACTATCGCCTTAGAAACAGCAGGTGGCATTTGTAAAGCACTCCCCTTGCTGAACCCCAGCGATTATTTCTTGGTGATTAATGGGGATGTTTTTAGCCCAAATCTACCGATTGCGCAGCTTTTGGAACAAATTTCCAGTTTACGAAGCATGCCAAATCAACCTTTGGCACATCTTTTGATGGTTCCCAATCCAGTTCAACACCTCGAGGGGGACTTTTATCTCAAAGGCTCCCAAGTGGCCTCCGAATCTCTGGCCGATGCCGAAAAACTAACTTTTTCCGGTATCGGCATCTACCATCGAGACCTCTTTAAAGATGTAGAGTTGGATGTACCTACTAAATTAGCCCCACTCCTCAGGGTGGCTATGGCCAAAAATCGAGTGTCTGGTGAAAAATATGCCGGTCCGTGGCACGATGTAGGTACACCTCAACGATTACAAGAGCTCAATGCAGCGCATGAATAAATCCACTATTTACCAACAACGCC
>NZ_NCJB01000138.1:0-5922 GCF_002282275.1 Polynucleobacter sp. 39-46-10
AAATTTACCGCCAGCACGCTTAAAGTCTCCAGCCGGGTCAATACGCTCGGCACGCTCAGACCCAATGATGTGATTATTAAAAGCTGCACCCCAATAATCAACGTGGCCAATAGTAAAACTTGGTATTACACCCAATTTGACCGCCTTTTTAACGTGCTCCGGGTGATTGACCGTGAAATGCTCAATCCGCAAACGACGCTCTTGCGGCTTAGGATTCCCTGCTAATAATTTAGCGTAGCTATTTAAAGCCTGATCAATCGCCTTGTCACCATTGGAGTGTGAAGAAATCTGCCAACCTTGATCAAAGTATGACTTCATAGATGCCTGTATATCAGCATCCTTATAGTTGAGTGAGCCACTCCACTTGCTATCTTTGGGATAGCTGTAGGGTTGATTGAGTGCAGCAGTTAAACCCTGGGTAGAGCCATCAGTAATATATTTAATGCCAATGAAGCGTAACTTATCGTCACCCTCATTCGGCTTAATGGCCTTATATCCAACGGGTAAAGTCTCGCTAAATAAGTATCCGCGCACCCGAATTGGCGATGCATTCTTTGCAAAAATCGCTTTATAAATTGCGATCTCTTTATCAACACCAAAATTACCACCAACACTCATCTCGGAGGCAGTAGTCACCCCTGTTGATGCCATCTTCTTCATGGTGCCTTGGATAGCAGCAAACAATTGCTCTTCTGTTGGGTTTGGCATTTTGGCCATAAATGGCAAATAAGTTGGTGGCTCTACTAGCTTGCCAGTCAGTTGACCCTTTGCATCTTTCACATAAATACCGCCGCCGGCAGGATTTGGGGTTTTATTTGTAACACCGGCAAGCTCTAAAGCCTTGTGATTCACGTAGCCGATATGTCCAGATTGATTGACGATAAAAATAGGAACAGTAGTTGATACCTTATCCAAATCATCAGCAGTGAGTTCCGCCATAAATGGCGTTGTACGTGATGGATCTACACCGAAGCCAAATAACCAACCACCAGCTGGAACATTCTTTAATCCCGCCTTCATTTTTTGAATTAAAGTTTCTTTGGTGTCATAAGGCAAAGTGAAATTACTTAAATTTAATCCCAAGCCTTCAAAGACTGCAGTCACCATGATGTGCACGTGTGGTTCTACAAAGCCTGGCATCAGCGTTTGACCTTGAAGATCAATCAATTTAGTAGTGTTAGCCTGCCACTCTTTGGTAACCGCATCCTTAGTCCCAACAGCAACAATCTTGCCATTCTGGACCGCCAATGCTTGAACTTCTTCGTTCTTAGCATTAACAGTGACGATTGGACCACCATAAAAGATCGTGTCAGCATTACCTTTAGCAAAGGCAATAGCGCAATTAGCCATCAATAATGTGGCCAGTAATTTTGGTGCAAATTTCATATTGAATTCCTAATTTAAGTGGAAATTACTTCAGAATGACGAGAGTGGCAGTAGCACGAGCACCCCAACCAGATGGGCCACCAGGCGTGTTGCTGACGTAATACATTGGGCCAGCACCAAACTGAAATGGCACTCCATCAAACACCATGAGCTTGGATACCCCTGCATATAAGGGATTCGAGGTACGGCGTGCATCATAGTTATATTGCGCTTCCATATTGGCAGTGATAGTCCAGGCTGTCTTAGTCGTATAGGCTATAAAAGGCTGGCCATAAAGATTGTTTTGGGTGCCAAAGCTTGGATTACCGCCAACACTCCAAGATTGATAACCCAATGCACCATAAGTCCAAGGCCCAGCACGATTGAGAACAACTGCAGTCACACCAGCGCCGGTTTGTTGAGATCCAAATTTGCCGCTATTGCCGGAAGGTGATTGGGCATAAGGACCAATACCCCAGATCCACGAGGAGTTAGTGTTGGGCGCATAAAAGGATTCGAGCGTAACACTTGCAATACCATAACCTGAAAATGATTGGCCCGCTGCATTTTGAACACTAGTCTCTCTCACACCTGCTACGATCGGTCGAACGATAAAAGTATCGCCACCACCCAAATTAAATGGCATGACTGGTTGAAACAGCAAAGTTTGCTCTGAACCACCTTGATTTTTTCCAACACCTCGACTGAACTGATACTGGAGAGGAACTGAAATCATATTGGCGATTGGGTTAGCCAATTTTTTGGCAATGCCGACCTTATCCACATCACCGCCAGGCACCGATACAGCAGAAGATTTGCCCGTTTGTGTAGCTTGACCTAGCACAGGAGTTGCACAAGAAAGTACTAGCAATAGAGTGGCTAAAATTTTAGAGCAATGATTCATAAGGCATCTTTAGAGGCAATTAGAATTTAAAGGTGATGGCAACTTGAGGACCTTGCATAGTAGTCTTTTGCAAAACACCACCAGCTTTCATATCGTAATAGAGCGCACGATACGTTAGCGAAGCATCAACCAAGCTACCAAATGATTTACCTACGCCAGCCATTACTTGCCATGTTAGGTTAGTAGTGCCACCACCGCTACCAATATCAGCGTAGGCAGGAATGTACCAACTAGAGTCTGCAATACGGTAGCGCCCCTTAGCACCAATAATCGGATCAATTGTGGATGTCGTTTTGGAAATAGATTCCTTCTCAGATGTACCAACAAGGTTGCCAAAAAGTGTAGCGGTAACATTGATTGATCGAACGCCAAGCAAAGCATCTACGTAGGCATCTTTCGTATTAGCTAGCGTATAAGTAGCAGCACCAGTTAAAACAGTCTGCTGCAAAGTAATTCTGTCTGCAACAGTAGCAGCTCCACCCGACACTGGAACCGAGCCTGATTTTTGCAAGGTAGCAGAAATGAGATCACCCATGATTCCCCAATTACCTTTATGCGCCTCGGCTGCAATCATGCCACCAGACTTCAGGTTACCAAGAACATCGCTTGAAGTGAAATCCGCAGATTTAGCAAGGCCATTATCAAAATTCATAGTGCCTTTGATGCCGGTAAGCCAAAGATAAGGGGTTACTTCAAAGCGCCATTCATTTGATGCCTTAGGGATTGGAGAGACTTCTTGGGCAAGAGCAAAACTTGAGGAAGCCAGTAGTGCGAGGATTCCAAAGAAAGTTTTAAAGAGGGGTTTTTTCATAATGGGCGAATAATTCAGAATTAAAAAGGTAATAAAAATAACAATCGCTATTTTAAAGGGCTTTATCTATTTAAAGGCTTATTGGAAACCCCAATAATGAGTGTTTCTGCAATTCAATCCAGCCTCCACTAAACTCACCCAAAACAACCCCGAATACCCTAAAAGGATAACAAATGAGCTTAATTGATAAATTGCAGTGGCGCTACGCCACTAAAAAGATGGATTCCGAAAAACTGGTTCCAGAAAATAAGGTCGAGCAAATCCTCGAAGCTATTCGCCTAACTGCAAGCTCAAGCGGACTTCAGCCCTACGAGGTGATTGTCATTACCAATAAAGATATTCTCCAGAAGATTAGAGCAGTTGCTAATGACCAGTCTCAAGTCACTGATTGCTCTCATTTACTCGTTTTTGCCGCATGGGATAACTACACCGCAGACCGCATCAATGCTGCGTTTGATATGACTGAATCTATTCGTAACTTTACGAGCGAATCTGGCACTGCATATCGCCAAATGCTGCTTAAAGCATATCCGGCTCGAGACGCTGAAACAAACTTTACTCACGCTGCTAAGCAGGCCTATATTGGTTTAGGTACGGCTCTAATTGCTGCAGCCTATGAACAAGTAGACTGCACTCCTATGGAAGGCTTTAATCCACCGGCAGTAGATGACATTCTGAATCTGTCTGCCAAGGGCTTACGAAGCGTCATCTTGCTCCCCTTGGGATATCGCAATGCCGATGAGGATTGGCTTGTCAAACTCAAAAAGGTGCGGAGAGCGAAAGAGCAATTCATCTCTTGGATTAAATAAAGCAATATCAGTTTGCATTCAATCTAGATTAAATGCCCGGTCTTAACAAAGATCGTGCAACCTTCTTTACTAAAAGGTTGATGCAAGCTCATATGGGGGCTGCGAATCCATGAACCAGCTGGATAGCGTCCATGCTCATCCTCAAATACGCCATCCACTACAAAAATCTCTTCGCCGCCATAATGCTTGTGTGGGTTGAAGTAAGTTTGAGGAGCCCACCTAACTAATGTAGAGCCCGCACCCTGTCTCATCAGCGGCATTACGGTTAAACCAGGCACCATCCCTTGAAACCATGGTGCAGAATGGGTATCGACAATCTCACGCTCGATCTGCTCAGGCCCCAAGTGTCGTAACTTGACAAAAAGAGTGCAGCCTTTCTCACTAAAAGGCGCATGAGATGAGCCAGGAGGATTCATGATGTAGGTACCGGCTGGATAGTTGCCAGTCTCATCACAAAATACTCCATCTAACACCAAGATCTCTTCTCCAAATTCATGGGTATGGGTTGGAAACTTCGCACCAGCTTCGTATCTAACGATCGAAGTAGCTCTAGCCACCTCATCACCCTGACGATCAAGCATGCGCCTCTCAATGCCTACGGAAGGACTTGAAATCCACGGTAGGTCCTGGTGATTCAGCACTACACGCTTACTGTAGTCAGAATGAATGTCCATATAAATCTTTTCAGTAATAAATTGTTAGATACAAGAATAACAATGGATTGAAATTATTGCTCAAAAGAAAAAACCACCCGAAGGTGGTTTTCTTACTATAGAGAATTACTAAGCCTACTTTTGAGGGCAACTATTTGCCAATGGTTTTCCAGCAATACGATCCTTGACCCAGTCAAGATACATCGGGGCTGAAACTCCGGGAGTCGTAAAGTGTGTCTGCTCTCCTGGCAGCTGAATTCTTCCTACATTTGCACCCATACTGCACATTTGCTTCTGATAAAGCTCATGCATGATTGGAGGAACTGCGGTATCTTTTGTACCCCAATAAATCACAACAGGTGCAGTAGGTTTTACCGGCTTAACACTGCCATTAACAAATGCCTTGACCCATGCCAAGGAGTTGCTTGGTTCTGGCTTCAGGAGAGTTTTATAGTTATCCCCATAAGCATAACTAAAGGTATCCGCTAGAACATGCATGCACTTGTTTCTAGATAATTTATCTACCACTTTTACACCCTCATCAGTCAGCACATCGGATAGCTTCAGATCAGGAAAAGCCGCCTGTGTACCCCACAGTCCCATCATATAGTGGGCGAACAGAAATACGTTTGGCACATTAGCCTGGGTAAAGCCATTCATGAGTTTTTTCGCACCTGCCTCATCAGCCGGTACATTTGGAAGCATGGCTGCTACATCTTCTGGTGCCAACGCCACAAATCCTAGATATTGCAGATTATCTGCTGCAGTGCCTTGAAGGACTTGGTAGTCTGGCAGGCTTGCGGCAGCAATAGTAGCGCCACCACCCTGAGACCAACCATACACTACAGTCTTTTTACCGGCGCCCACTTCTTTCATAGAGCTGGCAGCTCTTGCAGAATTAATAACGTCCCTTCCGTTTGTTTGTGCCACAGCATACTGATGCTTGCCACCGCCACCCAAGCCTTGGTAGTCTGTAGCAACAACAACATATCCTTGATTGATGAACTCTTGACCATTGGGAATTCCGTAATCGGTCCAAGAGTTACCGTCCATCAGGAAATATTCATTTAACGCAGCCGTTGGATCAATAATTTGAGATGGTCCACAGTTTTGAGCCGAACCTGTTGTGCCATGTGCCCAAGCCAATATTGGCCTTCCTTCTTTTGGGCTTGGTCCAACAGGCGCGATGATGGTCCCAGTAGCAATCGTTTTACGACCAGCCACATCAGATGAGATATAAGCAATCTTCCAAGCCTGCGCACCTTTTACAGATGTTGCAATTTTCTCTTTAGAGATGACTTGACCCAACTTACCTTCAGGAGCCATTTTCATGACGGAGGCATAAAAAGGTGGCATTGGTGGATCGGCATATACAGTGGA
>NZ_NCJB01000139.1:0-5904 GCF_002282275.1 Polynucleobacter sp. 39-46-10
ATCATCTCTGGTGCTGCATCATACCCCCATGATTAAGGCATCTGCCAGAACCAATATCGCCATGGTGAGAGACGTTGACCCCAGCATTTCTCTTGAAGATATTGATGCGGTCATGCTGCAAATCGGTCTTAGTAACTTAGCCAACAGTCCGGCACTGAAACTTTCTGCTGGCGAGAGACAAAAACTCTGCCTAGGTCGCGCAATTTTGCAAAAGCCCCACTTGGTTTTGCTCGACGAACCAACCGCCAATCTTGACCCCAACACTACTGATCAGGTGGAGCAAATTATTCGCCAATTTAAGCTTATGGGCTCAGAGGTGATCTTTACCTCACACCAGCTTGCCCAAGTTCAGAGATTGGCGGAATACATCCTATTTATTGATCATGGCGAGATAAAAGAAAAAGGACCCGTAGGTCCTTTCTTTGCCAATCCCCAAACGCAAGCAGCTAAACGCTACCTTCATCAAGAGTTAATAGCTGACTAATTACTTTGCCGCTGGCGCTGCTGCAACCGGTGGCACAAAAGGTGGTGGCGCAACGCATGCACCTGGCGCTGGAGTGCCTGAGACTTTATATTGGTCTGCAATCTTATTTTGCACCTGGCAAAGCTTGAATGCACCAACCTTACCAGCATAAGCTGTTTTAGCCTTTTTTAAGTCAGCAGCAGCCTGAGCTTCTGGAGACAGTGGCGGAAAAAAAGCAAAGGCAGAACTTGCTACCAGAGCGCCAATTGTGAAGGCAATGATTTTTTTCATGGCTTCGTCCTTATTTAACTTTGTTGTACCAAACTTCATGATGCTCTTTGGCCCAAGTAGCATCAACATAACCCGTTTTCATACCATCGATTGAGCCTTGCATGCCAATGGTACCGATATAGATATGCCCCATTGCCATAGCTGTCATCAATAAGGCAGCCGAAGCATGAATAATATCCGCCACTTGCATAGTGCCACGCCAGTACTCAATTCCAGGGACAGGGACAATCATATCCAGCACCCATCCAGAGGCTGAGATGATGAGTCCTAAAAAGACCATACCAAACCAGAACCAAAATTTCTCGCCAAAATTAAAGAATCCTGATGGAACATGTTTACCAGATAGCAGACCACCAAACGATTTAATCCAAGCCATATCATCAGGTTCAAGCATGTTCTTACGCACAAACAGGAAGAAAAAGACGATGATGCTCAGGGTAAATAGTGGACCTACAAAATTATGGATGTTCTTGCAAATAAACAAGAAGATTCCAAACAGGGTTCCACCCATCACAGGCAATGCGAAAAACTTACCGTACAGAATGAGTAATCCAGTAAACGCCAAAGCCACAAAGCTAAATGCCATAGTCCAGTGGGTATAACGCTCTAGATCTGTAAAACGCTTGATCTTAGTTCCAGAAAGGGGCTCGTGTAATTTGATTGGGCCACGCAAGGTATACATTGCCAAGACACCAAAGAAAGCAAATGCTAGTATCCAAGCCCCAAACACGGTAATCACACCATTACGGATAAGGCGCCACTGTTGACCAGACTTCTGAATAAGCACTCCACGCTCAGTAACGGGCCCATTCACAAAGTTTGGCGTATCGCTATTGACTGTACGCCATACAGGTGAGTTATTGCCTGGCTGATTTTTAGCGGCCTCAATTTGCGCTTGCGGACTTGCATCTGCCGCACGCCCTATATCCATAATATTGGCTGATTCAACCTTAGGAAGTGCCGCAGCATTTGGTTGTTGCGCAAAGCTGGCACCACTCATCATTGAGAGTGAAATACCCGCTGCCAACACCCAAAGGCGTATGTCGCTGGTTGTAAATGATTTCATGCGAGTGTCCTCAAACGGCTAACTGTAGATAATCTCAACTGATTACTTAATACGGGTGTATTCAGTTTGCTGTTGGTTGCGCTTATTAATCGCCTCTTTCCAGCTCAGCTCATTACCAGGAGTCCAACCTTTTGTCATAAACCCATCATTTGCACCCATATATGGCGCAACATCTGGGCGCTTAGCTGCGCTCATGCCAGCCTGTGGAGGCTCAGAACAGCCAGCCAAGATTCCGACAGCAGTAGCGCACAGGGCGAGGATCTTAAAATTAAATTTCATTATTTAGCTCCCGGAATTTTTGCAGCAGGCGTTGGTGTCGGCGTCTTCGCTCCAGGCTGACCATAGGCAGTTGTCCAGCCAAATACATCAGCACCAACATTTTTGCCATGCTTTTGACGAGCCACAACACGAGCACGGAAAATATCTGCAATGACATCACCGTCACCACCGATTAAGGCCTTGGTTGAACACATCTCAGCGCATAGAGGCAACTTACCCTCAGCTAAGCGATTGCGACCATACTTCTCAAACTCCGCAACACTACCATTAGCCTCTGGGCCACCGCTACAGAATGTGCACTTATCCATTTTGCCGCGCATACCGAAGGTTCCCTGACTTGGGAACTGAGGTGCACCAAATGGGCATGCATAAGAGCAATAGCCACAACCAATGCAAATATCTTTATCGTGCAAAACAACACCTTCATCCGTACGATAAAAACAATCTACTGGGCAAACCGCCATACAAGGCGCATCAGAACAATGCATACAGGCCACTGAAATTGATTTTTCAGCGCCAATAATTCCATCATTAATCGTCACAACACGGCGACGCTGAATTCCCCAAGGAACTTCATTCTCATTTTTACACGCTGTTACACAGCCGTTACATTCAATGCAACGCTCTGCATCACAGATAAATTTCATTCTTGCCATAGCTTATTCTCCTGACTTTATCTTTAGTTAGACTTAGGCAAATTTTTCGATTTGACACATCGTAGTTTTGGTCTCTTGCATCATGGTCACTTGATCGTAACCATAAGTGGTTGCAGTATTTACTGCCTCACCCTGCACAACAGGAGCCGCTCCAACTGGATAGTACTTACGAATGTCTGCGCCCTGCCACCAGCCCGCAAAGTGGAATGGGACGAATGCAGTCTTCGCATCCACACGCTCAGTCACCAAGGCTCTTACCTTAATTTTTGCGCCAGTTGGAGATTTAACCCAAACATAATCCCAGTTTTGAATACCGCGAACTGCCGCAGCCTTAGGATTAATCTCTACGAAGTTCTCTTGTTGTAACTCTGCCAACCAAGGGTTGGATCGAGTCTCGTCTCCTCCACCTTCATACTCAACCAAACGGCCAGAAGTAAGGGTAATTGGGAACTTCTCATAGAGCTTGTCAGCAATATTCTTTTGCTGAACTGTCTTAAACAACGTTGGTAAGCGCCAGAAGTTCTTCAAATCGTCCGATGTAGGATATTTTTCCATCATTGCAAGGTCTGTACTGTAAAGAGCCTCACGATGGACTGGGATTGGATCAGGGAAGTTCCAAACTACCGCACGCGCCTTAGCGTTTCCAAATGGATGACAACCATTCTTCATCACAACGCGCTGAATACCACCAGACAAGTCTGTCTTCCAATTCTTTCCTTCAGCAAGCTTCTTCTCAGCATCTGTTAGCTGATCCCACCAGCCAAGTTTCTTCATAAAGACAGAATCAAACTCAGGGTAGCCAGTTTTGATCGCAGAGCCTTTAGAGTAAGAACCATCAGCAGCCAATAAACTCTCGCCATCTTTCTCTACACCAAAGTTCGCGCGGAAGTTACCACCGCCTTCCATGACTGACTTACTTGTATCGTAAAGATTTGGTGAGCCTGGGTGCTTGATCGCAGCTGTGCCATAGCATGGCCATGGCAAGCCGAAGTAGTCTCCAGCTGTATCGTAGCCAGTCACCTTATCTACACCACCACGAGAGCGCAATGTCTTCGGATCAAAGACGCTCATCATGCGCATGTGCGCTTTCAAGCGCTCTGGTGTCTGGCCTGTGTATCCAATAGTCCAAACGCTGCGGTTAATTTCACGCAAGATAGACTCAATTTCTGGCTCTGGCCAATCTTGACCAGCATACTTACCAGTAACCATTTTGAAGTTTTTGGAGAGCTCCTTACCAAAACCTAAACGATCAGCAAATGCTTGCATGATGGTGTGATCTGGTACAGATTCAAACAATGGATCAATAACCTTCTCGCGCCACTGAATCGAGCGATTTGAAGCAGTGACAGATCCATGAGTTTCAAACTGGGTGCAAGCTGGCAACAAATAAACGTTGCGATTCTTATTAACTTTTTGACCTTCTGCAGGAGGCATAGCAGCCATTGCAGCAGTTGCACTTGGATATGGATCAACCACAACCAAAAGATCCAACTTATCCATTGCGCGCTTCATATCTAAACCGCGCGTCTGAGAGTTAGGCGCATGACCCCAGAAGAACAAACCTTTAACGTTGGTTTTTTGGTCGATCATGTCATCATTTTCAAGCACCGCATCAACCCAACGGGAAACAGTGGTGCCTGATTTTTCCATCATGCCTGGTGCATAACGACCCTTAATCCACTCATAATCTACGCCCCAAACAGTCGCAAAATGCTTCCAAGAACCAGCAGCTAGGCCATAGTAACCAGGCAGTGAATTTGGATTAGGGCCAACGTCAGTTGCACCCTGCACGTTGTCGTGACCGCGGAAAATATTTGCGCCGCCGCCGGACTTACCGATATTACCTAATGCCAACTGTAATAAACAGGAGGCGCGAACCATCGCATTACCAATGGTGTGCTGAGTTTGTCCCATACACCAAACAATGGTGCTTGGACGATTTTTTGCCATAGTCTCGGCAACTTTATAAACCTGAGCTTCTGGAACACCGCAAGCTTCTTCTACATTGGCTGGAGTCCATTTTTCCATTACTTCTTTGCGAACCTTGTCCATGCCATAGACGCGATCGTTGATGTATTTCTTATCTTCCCAGCCGTTATTAAAGATGTGATAGAGGACACCAAACAAGAAAGGAATATCAGTACCAGAACGAATGCGAACATACTGATCAGACTTCGCTGCAGTTCTGGTGTAACGTGGGTCAACCACAATTAATTTACAACCATTTTCTTTAGCGTGCAACATGCTCAGCATGGATACTGGATGCGCCTCAGCGGCATTAGAACCAATATACAAAGCTGCTTTCGAATTCATCATGTCGTTGTAGCTATTTGTCATGGCGCCGTAGCCCCAAGTATTAGCTACACCAGCAACTGTAGTTGAGTGACAGATACGAGCTTGGTGGTCTGTGTTGTTGGTTCCAAAGAAAGATACCCACTTACGCAACAAATACGCTTGTTCATTGTTTTGTTTTGATGAGCCAATGAAATACATTGCATCTGGAGAGTACTTAGTGCGAATGTCTTTCATCTGCGCTGTGATCTCAGTTAATGCTTGATCCCAGGAAATCTTTTGATACTTACCGTCAACCAACTTCATTGGTGTGCGTAAGCGGAAGTCACCATGACCATGCTCACGAAGTGCTGCGCCTTTTGCGCAATGAGCACCTAAATTGATTGGAGAATCAAAGACGGGGTCTTGACGAACCCAAACACCATTCTCCACAGTTGCGTCAACTGCGCAACCGACTGAGCAGTGGGTACATACGGTTCGCTTGACTTCAATTTTTCCAGCTTTGCCATCTAGCATTGCTTTGCTTTGCTCAGCCACTGCCTTTTGAACCATAGTCAGTTGGCTTGCAGCGATTCCAGCACCAACGCCAACGCCTGAACGCTTGAGGAACTGGCGGCGATCCATTGTTGGAACGGCTGCTTTGAGACCGCGTGAAAGGCTGCCGATTAGGCGTGATGCTGGGACTGAACGACTACTTTGAGGTGTATTAGATTTGCGAGTCAGGCTCATTTATTGCCCCTGAAAAAATTTTGGTTTTATAAAAGGAGTAGCTAAAAAATTAGAACGGATTACAACAAAGTGGTTTCGTAGTACTTACGAATGTGCGCAGACAACTGATAACCGTCATCTTTGCCTTG
>NZ_NCJB01000140.1:0-5893 GCF_002282275.1 Polynucleobacter sp. 39-46-10
CATTTCAAATTCCATATACCCTCCTAGGTAATAAGTACTACATTGACGACGACGAAAAACTTAAAAATTTCCTGCGAACCATTCCTTCATGCGCGAGATAACACTTTGCAATGCGCCTGACTGAGATACTCGACGGCCACGCAATAGTTGCGCCTGACCTTCCATTAATAAACCGATGCTGGTAGCGAATCTCGGACTACGTAAGACTTCATGTAAGTGGCCACGATATTCAGGTGTACCAATACGTGCAGGCCGTAAGAAGACTTGTTCAGCAAGTTCAACCATTCCTGGCATTAACGCGGTACCGCCAGTGAGCACGATCCCTGAAGACACCATATCTTCGTACCCAGAATCACGCACCACTCCTCGTACCAAAGTAAATAGCTCTTCAACACGTGGCTCGATCACTGCAGCTAAGGCCTGCTTAGACATTGGTCGTGGCTCACGATCACCTACACCAGGCACATCAATCATGGTGGATGGGTCTGCCATATCTTGGCGAGCGATACCATACTGAATTTTTAAATCTTCTGCATCAATAGTTGGAGTGCGCAAGGCCATTGCAATGTCATTAGTAATTTGATCGCCTGCAATTGGGATTACTGCAGTATGACGAATCGAGCCTTGGCAATAAATTGCGATATCAGTTGTACCGCCACCAATATCCACTAAAACGACACCCAATTCTTTTTCATCTTCAGTTAGTACAGCTAAGCTGGATGCGAGCGGCTGCAAGATGAGATCATTGACTTCTAGGCCACAACGACGCACACATTTCACAATATTTTGCGCAGCACTAACGGCGCCAGTAACAATATGTACTTTCACCTCTAAGCGTAAACCGCTCATGCCAATTGGCTCACGAACATCTTCTTGCCCATCAATGATGAATTCTTGAACAAGAATGTGAAGGATCTGTTGATCCGTTGGAATATTGATTGCTTTAGCGGTTTCTAAAACCCGCTCAACATCACCAGCACTGACCTCTTTATCGCGAATGGCCACCATACCGCTAGAGTTAAAGCTCACAATATGATTTCCAGCGATACCAGTAAAGACCTGAGCGATCTGACGATCAGCCATCACCTCAGCTTCTTCAAGCGCCTTTTGAATAGATTGAACAGTTGCCTCGATATTGACAACAACACCTTTTTTCAAACCTTTGGATGCAGTTTGACCGACACCAACGACATTGAATTGGCCATCAACACCTAGTTCAGCAACCAAAGCAACCACCTTGGAGGTTCCAATATCCAATCCGACTAGTAAATCGCGGTTGTCTTTACTCATTCTCATTCCTCATTGCTTCTGCTCACTTTTTTTGCCGTCTACTTCATTCTTTTTCAAATTTGCCGAAGCAAGATGTACTGCAAAACCATTTGCATAACGCAAGTCAATTGCGTCTACGCGATTAGCCCACTTCTCTTGAACCTCTGGCCAATATTTAAAGAGGCGCGCCACTCGATCCTCAGTTAATGTTTTGTCGGAGTTCTCTTCATCCCTGCCGAACTCCACTTTCATACCATTGGATAACTTCACATGCCAGGCATACCGCTCAGAAAGGGTTAAGCTTTTGACTTCGGCACTCCAAGGCTTAAACCAGGCATTCGCTCTCTCATACAAGCGCATAACTTCTTTGCTTGCATCTTCTGGACCTGAGAAATCAACCAACTGAATTCCGTCTCCTACATCAGAAACACGGCCAGCAAAAAGCTCACCGTGGGTATTCATTAAGGTATGGCTATCAGCCCCACCCCAAGTACCAAATGGCTTTTGCTCTTCAATGCTCACAATCAATCCGTTAGGCCAGACCCTACGAACATTGGCATGACGCACCCATGGCATTGACTCGAAACCACGTTTCACATCTTCTAGCCGCACACTGAAAAAATTACCTTGGACAGTTTCTAAAACCTGCTGTTTCACTACAGGCTTATTAATATGTTTGAGTGTTTCACCAGCTACCGGCTCTATTACGACTTGGCGCAAGGCAAAAACTGGGCGCTGACTTAACCACACCAAAATTCCAACGCAAACCATGACTGCAAAACAGCGCATCAAGAATCGGCTCAACTTTTGCATCCGCTCTGGATGATTCCAAAGCGGAGATGCCAGTGAAGCAAATATCTCACCGAAGCCGTTTAAGAAGGCGCTCATCCGACTCATACTTGCCCATCCCCTTTACTTTTTAGGGTTTGGCTAATGACCCAGAGCACTAGTTCGGCATATTCAACACCAGCTGCTTTTGCCGCCATAGGTACCAAAGAATGCGAAGTCATCCCTGGGGAAGTATTCATTTCTAAAAGATAGGGTTTTCCAGTTTGCTTATCTAACATCACATCAGCACGACCCCAAGTCCTGCAGCCGAGAGCACGATAAGCAGCTAACGCTAGTTCTTGAACTGCTTGATTGACCTCTGGTGCTAAGTCAGTTGGGCACAAGTATTTAGTCTCATCAGAGAAATACTTATTATGGAAATCGTAGTTAGCTTCTGGTGGAATAATTTTGATCACCGGCAAAGCCTCAGCATCAGCGCCAAATCCAACCAATGGGCAAGTGAGCTCATCGCCAACAATACAAGTTTCGGCAATGACTTTTTTATCCATTCCAGCGGCCAGCCTATAGGCTGCAGGCAACTCGTCGACGGATTTCACTTTAGTTAAACCGAGTGAAGAACCCTCATGTGCTGGCTTAACAATCAACGGTAGACCCAAATGCTTCACCACTGCATTCCAATCACTATCCGCTTTCAACTCCTGAAACTCTGGTGTTGAAAGACCGCTACTGAGCCAGACAAGCTTTGTCGCAATTTTGTCGATTGCCAATGCAGAGGCTAGTACACCGCTACCGGTATAAGGCAAACCCAAAAGTTCAAGTAATCCCTGGATCATGCCATCTTCACCATAGCGTCCATGCAAGGAAATAAAGATGCGGTCAAATTTTTCATTTGCCAATTCAGTTGGGCAACGTAATCCCGGGTCAAATGGATGCGCATCAACCCCTTTAGAGAGGAGCGCTTCCAATACACCATTTCCCGACATTAAGGAAATCTCGCGCTCACCAGAGCGGCCGCCTAGCAACACGCCGACCCGACCAAGGGACTTAATATCTAAGTTTGCGAGCTCTTGCTTCACTCGCTCACCCCAAGAAAGTAATGGTTGATTTTGCTTAGACATGTTTTGACTCCGCTAATACATGAGGCAAGCCAGAGATAGAACCTGCGCCCATCGTGATTAAGACATCGCCATCACGCAATAAAGTGCTGAGTTTTTCTGGCATTTCCGCGATGCTTGCTGCAAAGGCCACAGCCGCACTATCTAAGGAGCCATTTACAGCCTTATCAGCGGAGAGTGCTGCCTTCATGAGACTTTGGCCATCCGCACCTGGAATCTTCGCTTCACCAGCTGGATAGACTTCAGTAAGCACAAGTGCATCAAAGTTTTTCAGGACTTGCACAAATTCACCAAAACAATCGCGAGTTCTTGTGAAGCGATGTGGTTGAAACGCTAGTACCAATCGACGATCTGGGTAAGCACCACGCGCTGCAGATAAAGTAGCCGCCATCTCAACAGGGTGGTGTCCATAATCATCTATCAAAGTGAAACTTCCACCAGATGCCAGCGGAATCTCTCCATATTTTTGGAAGCGACGGCCAACACCACTAAATTCAGATAAAGCTTTCACTATGGCTTCATCACCAACACCTAATTCCGTGGCAATACCAATTGCTGCTAATGCATTTCGTACATTGTGTAAACCAGGTAAATTGAGTTGCACCTCAAGACGACCCGGCTTATTGCCATGGCGACGTACTGTTTTACGATCCACCGTAAAGTGCATACGCGTACCCTCAGCACGCACATTACTTGCACGAATATCCGCATCTTCAGACAAGCCGTAACGCAGTACCGGCTGAGATACGAACGGAATAATGTCTCGAACGTTGGCATCATCAATACAGAGCACTGCCACACCATAAAAAGGCATACGCTGAATAAACTGAACAAATGCTTGCTTTAACCTTGCCATGTCATGCTGGTAGGTATCCATATGATCAGCATCAATATTGGTAACTACCTCCATTGCTGGAAATAGTTGCAAGAAAGAAGCATCAGACTCGTCTGCCTCGACCACAATGAAATCGCCCCGACCTAGGCGCGCATTGGCGCCAGCAGAATTTAACTTCCCACCAATTACAAAGGTTGGGTCTAAACCGCCCTCAGCTAAGACTGAGGCAACCAAACTGGTGGTCGTTGTTTTGCCATGAGTTCCTGCAATCGCAATGCCCTGCTTTAAACGCATGAGCTCACCAAGCATGACGGCACGCTGAATCACAGGCACTTTGGCTGCGCGAGCAGCTAGCACTTCAGGATTGTTTCCTGCAACCGCAGTAGAAATCACCACTGCCTCTGCGGTACCAATATTTTTAGGATCATGCCCAATATGAATTACAGCACCCAAATCTGTAAGGCGCTTCGTTGCTGCGCCTTCAGCTAAATCAGATCCAGACACCTGATATCCCAGATTCAGAAGCACCTCGGCAATACCGCTCATGCCTGCGCCACCGATCCCAACAAAATGGATTTGCTGAACGATATGTTTCATATACCTACTCCCGCACAATCTGCACATACTTCAGCCACACGCTGAGTTGCATGGGGCTTAGCCAAAGCATGAGCACGCTCAGCCATCACTTGTAAATCTTGACGATTAAAATTTTGAATCATGGATGCGAGATCCTGTGGATTGAGATCTTGTTGTGGCAACAAAATGGCAGCATCTGCATCTGATAAAAATTGTGCATTGGCAGTTTGGTGATCATCAATCGCATATGGAAATGGGATTAAACAAGAAGCCACACCACATGCTGCAATTTCTGAAACAGTCATTGCGCCCGAGCGACAAATAACAAGATCTGCTTGACCGTAGGCGGTTGGCATATCGTCAATAAAGGAACGGATATCGGCAGTAACACCTAAGTCAGCATATCGCTGCTGTAGATCTGCGAGATGCTTCTCTCCAGCCTGGTGCATCACATATGGACGCGCATCTTTATCCATCAATGCCAAGGCTGATGGAATTGCTTCATTTAAGGCAGCCGCCCCTAAACTTCCACCAACCACCAAAATGCGCAGAGGTCCCGTGCGCTCTTCATAACGTTTTGCTGGTACAGCCATAGCGTCGAATTCTTCACGGATTGGATTTCCGACCCACTCAGCATGAGCCATCGTATCTGGGAAACCAGTCAAGGTACGCATAGCAATTTTGGCTAAAGCGCGATTCGCACTTCCCGCCACAGAATTGGCTTCATGTAAAACCAGCGGCCTCTTCAAAAGCTTAGTCATCAAGCCGCCAGGAAATGTAATGTATCCACCCATACCCAACACCACATTTGGCTTAATGCGGCGCATGATCTTCAAACTCTGAAAGCTGGCCCTTGCCAGATTAAATGGCAGCATCAGTTTGGCTTTGATGCCTTTGCCACGCAAGCCACCAAAATCAACGGCTTCAAATGGGAAATCACAAGCTTTTACTAGTCGATACTCCATACCGCTCTGATTACCAAGCCAAGATACATTCCATCCACAAACGCGCAAATATTCAGCCACTGCTAGACCTGGGAAAATATGTCCGCCAGTTCCTCCAGCCATGATCAAGATGGATGGTTTGGTCATAACTTACCTCCCCGCATCAAGATTCGGTTTTCATAATCAATACGAAGCAGCATTGCTACTGCGACTGCATTCATCAAAATCCCTGAGCCACCATAACTGACTAAAGGAAGAGTTAAGCCTTTGGTTGGAAGTAAGCCCAAGTTCACACCCATATTGATAAATGCCTGCCAACCAATCCATATCGCCACACCTTTAGCAGCCAGACCAGCAAAGCTGCG
>NZ_NCJB01000141.1:0-5885 GCF_002282275.1 Polynucleobacter sp. 39-46-10
CGGTCCGGCATCGCGAACGGCCAAAGCGGCACGCCAAGAAGCTGTCACTTTTTTCCCCGAAACTTGATTTGCTGCATAGGTTTGTAAACGAGATAAACCACCCTGAGCATAGATATTGGCAGCAGATGACTCGGCTTCAAGTCGATCGTTGCTATCCCAACTTTCAGCACGACTGTGTTCGTCGAAGCCTACTGTAGTGCCGTTTTCAGAGCGATTATTCATGATGGGTGCTAGGTTACCCTTAACACGCCATCAAATCAAGCCTAATTACAGTGCATTTTATATAAACCATTGATTTATATAATAATTATTTATGTTAGTTGTCACTAACTAACATAAATAAAAGCCCACCCTGCCTTCTTAAGCCACACCTCTGGCATTACTTGCTGCCTCAACTACCGCCAAAGTGGTGACATTGACGATACGGCGCACAGTAGCTGATGGCGTCAGAATATGAATCGGCTTAGCAGCACCGAGCAGTAATGGGCCGATTGCAATACCGTTACCAGCAGCGGTCTTTAGTAAGTTGTAGGAAATGTTGGCAGCATCAATGTTTGGCAATACTAGCAAGTTGGCATCACCTTTCAATGGAGATGAAGTAACCGCACCAGCGCGAATGGTTTCATCCAAGGCGCTATCACCATGCATTTCACCATCCACCTCAAGAGTTGAATCTGCATTTTGAATCAAAGCTAACACTTCACGCATTTTGATTGCAGATGGCGCATTACTTGAGCCAAAGTTGGAATGGGATAAGAGTGCTACTTTCGGTACGAGACCCAACTTGCGCATTTCGCTCGCGGCCATCAATGTCAACTCAGCCAATTGCTCTGCAGTTGGATCAATATTGACATGGGTATCTACCAAGAACACTTGGCGACCCGGCAAAATCAATCCAGACATGGCACCATAAACATTGGCACCCGGCTCTTGACCTACCACCTCATCGATGTACTTCAAATGGGTTGCTAAGTTGCCAACGGTTCCACAGATCATGCCATCAGCCATGCCTTTGGTAATCATCACTGAACCAATCAAGCTGTTACGACGACGCATTTCTAACTTGGCAAAAGATTCAGTAACGCCTTTGCGTTCTGTCAACGCCAAATAGGTTTGCCAGAAATCACGGAAACGTGAATCATTCTCCGGGTTCACGATTTCAAAGTCTTCGCCAGCCTTAATACGCAATCCAAACTTGCCAATGCGATGCTCAATGACTGCAGGGCGTCCGATCAAAATTGGCGTCGCCAAATGTTCATCAATAATAATTTGTACTGCACGCAATACGCGCTCATCTTCACCTTCAGCAAACACGATACGTTTTTGTGCAGCAGGTACTCGTTTAGCAATGCTAAACAATGGCTTCATCAAAGTACCGGAGTGGTACACAAATTGTTGCAACTGATTGCGGTAAGCATCAAAGTCTTTAATCGGACGTTGAGCAACGCCATCATCCATTGCGGCTTTAGCAACGGCAGGTGCAATAACCGTAATCAGACGTGGATCAAATGGTTTCGGAATTAAATACTCCGGACCAAAAGACAAGTTTTCAATACCATACACAGAGGTCACTACTTCGCTTTGCTCAGCTTGCGCCAAATCCGCTACAGCCCGCACTGCGGCGACTTCCATGCCACGTGTAATAGTAGTTGCACCAACGTCTAATGCGCCACGGAAGATGAACGGAAAGCACAACACGTTATTCACTTGGTTTGGATAATCGGTACGGCCAGTTGCCATCACCGCATCAGGACGAACTTCTTTAACTTCTTCAGGAAGAATCTCTGGAGTTGGATTTGCCAAAGCAAAGACCAATGGCTTAGGCGCCATCTTTTTAACCATGTCTTGCTTCAACACACCACCGGCAGAAAGACCTAAGAAAATATCAGCGCCTTCAATCGCTTGATCCAGCGTGCGCAATTCTGTCTCTTGGCAGAACGGTTCCTTCTCCGGATCCATGAGTTCTTTGCGGCCTTTATATGCAACACCAGCTAAGTCGGTGACCCAAATATTCTTACGCGGTATACCAAGGTCAACCAATAAATCTAAGCAAGCTAATGCGGCAGCACCAGCACCTGAGGTAATTAACTTCACATTACTGACATCTTTACCAACCACTTTTAAACCATTGAGAATTGCAGCGGCAACTACAATCGCAGTTCCATGTTGATCATCATGAAAGACCGGAATCTTCATGCGAGCTTGTAGCTTGCGTTCGACTACAAAACAATCTGGTGCTTTGATGTCCTCTAAATTGATGCCACCAAAAGTAGGCTCAAGTGCCGCAATGATTTCAACTAATTTATCTGGATCGTTTTCATTCACTTCAATATCGAAAACATCAATACCGGCGAATTTCTTAAAGAGGACTGCTTTACCTTCCATCACTGGCTTACTTGCCAATGGTCCAATATTTCCCAAACCTAAAACCGCTGTGCCATTAGTAATCACACCAACTAAGTTGCCACGCGCTGTGTACTTGAATGCATTTGCAGGATCCTTAACGATCTCTTCGCAAGGAGCAGCCACGCCAGGTGTATATGCAAGCGCTAAGTCTCGCTGATTCGTGAGTTGCTTTGTGGGGGCAATCTCAATCTTTCCTGGGGTTGGAAACTCGTGATAGTGGAGAGCGGCTGCTCTTAAATCCGCTATTTGTTGTTCTTTGCTGCTATTGCTTGGTTTACTCATCAGTTCACTCATCAATCAGACGTATTCAAGCTTCTAATTCTATTCCTCTCGGATGGAAGAGTCCCAAGAGCCATAAAATGGGGCATGCAATCTCAAACATCCCCACTCGGCGAATTTGACCTGATTCAGCGTTTCTTCAAAACGCAGTCAGAACTCATGCTCAGTAAGAATCCTGGTTCAGTGAAGCTAGGGATTGGTGATGACTGTGCCCTACTAAATATCGACCCTACCGAAGAAATTGCGATCACCAGTGACATGCTCGTCTCTGGACGACACTTTTTACCAGATGCCAATCCAGAGTGGCTGGGCTGGAAAGCCCTAGCAGTCAACCTTTCAGACCTAGCAGCCATGGGTGCCAAGCCTGCTGGCTTCACTTTAGCCCTCGCATTGCCAGAGTCTAATTCAGCCTGGCTAGAAGCTTTTAGCAAGGGCTTATTTGCAATTGCCAATCAATTTACCTGCCCACTGATTGGCGGTGACACCACTGCTGGTCCACTCAATATTTGCATCACCGCTTTTGGCAGCATTCCCAAAGGGAAAGCCATTTATAGATCAGGGGCATTAGTGGGTGATGACATTTGGGTCTCGGGAACTGTTGGCGATGCGAGACTTGCTCTTGCTGCACTGCGTCATGAAATTAAATTATCTAAAGAAGATTTAGCGAGCATAGAAGCGCGCATGCATCAACCTACCCCCAGGCTGGATTTAGGCATTGCCTTAAGAGGCATTGCCAATTCCGTTTTAGACATCTCTGACGGTCTTTTGGGGGACCTGAGACATATCCTTGAACAGTCCGGCAAAGATGCAGAAATCTCCTTAGGTCAGATTCCAAAATCCGCCACACTAGGTAAACAAGTGTTGGCCATTCAAAATCAATACTCAGCAAGTGGTGGGGATGATTACGAGCTATGCTTCACAGCCCCCAGCAGTAAACGGGATGCCATTGCCAAAATCAGTGCAGACCTCAATCTCGCCCTCACTCAAATTGGTAGCATCAAATCCATGCAATCCTCGGCAGCTGAGATACACATCGTTGGCAACGATGGAAAGGAGTTAGATGCTCAAGAGGCAGGTTTACTACTGAAATCTTTTGATCACTTCGCATGAATACCCAAGCTAATACGCCAAGCTCCTCCACCCTTACTCCCAGCTTCAAGTGGGTATTTAGTAAACCTAGTCGCGCCCTTGCATTCGGCATGGGCAGTGGTTTGGCACCATTCGCCCCAGGTACTGCGGGAACGCTGTGGGCTTGGGCCGCATTCTTGGTGGGAGAATATTTTCTATCTACCGAAGCGTGGCTGTGGATCATCGGCATTGGAATACTGCTGGGCTGCTGGATCTGCGGACAAGTCAGCGAAGAGTTGGGCAAAAAAGATTTTGGCGGAATTGTTTTGGATGAAGTCCTTGCCTTCTGGATCGTATTGATTTTTATCATGCCAGCAAACATATGGGTACAAATTTTGGCATTTGCACTATTCCGATTTTTTGATGCCGTGAAGCCCGGTCCGATTGGAATGATTGATCGACACTTTAAACATTTAGAAGGTGGCGACCATTCCTCTCCATCTAGTTTTGGTTTAATACTCTGGCGCGGATTCGGAATCATTGCTGATGATTTAGCTGCAGCATTTTTCACCCTACTCACCATGACGCTTTTACATATTGGATTGAGCTACATCTCATGAAAAATAATAACGATCCTCAGCATGAAATAGCGAGAGCTGTTGCACAGACTCTAATGAACCGTGGCTGGAAAATTGCTTTAGCTGAATCCTGTACTGGTGGCCTTGTCTGCGCAACCCTAACGGATTTAGCAGGCTCAAGTGATTGGCTAGAGCGAGGCTATATCACCTACAGTAATGCAGCGAAATCTGAATGCTTAGATGTTCCAGCAGAGACGATTGATTCATTTGGTGCTGTGAGTGAGCAAGTCGCTAAAGCCATGGCTGAGGGTGCGCTTCGCAATGCGAATGTCAACGCTGCCATCTCTATTACTGGCATCGCTGGCCCAACAGGTGGCTCACCAGAAAAACCAGTTGGTACAGTCTGTTTTGGCTGGGCAATCAAAGAGGTCATTGGAAATGAGGTTGTGAACACCGCCACACTCACCAAGCATTTCAACGGTGATCGTCAAATCGTGCGGGAACAAGCGCGTGATTTTGCACTCTCTCAATTTCTGGAATTACTCAAACCCAAAAACGCCTAACAAGGTAGCACTACAGAATTAGCGTGAGCTCAACCAACCCTTGTGGCGGAAATAGCCCAATGGAATCATCGCTGAAATCACCATGGAAATAATGGCAACTGGATAACCCCAAGTCTGCTCTAGCTCAGGCATGTAACGGAAGTTCATGCCCCACACGCTAGCCAATAAAGTAGGTGGCATTAAGGCAACGGATACCACCGAGAAGATCTTGATGATCTTACTTTGGTTCAAGTTAATAAAACCGACCGTCGCATCCATCAAGAAGTTAATCTTATCGAACAAGAACGCGGTATGGTTTTCTAATGAGTCAATGTCGCGCAAAATCTGACGCGCTTCTTCTTGCTGCTCATCAGACAATAATTTGCTGCGCATCAAAAATGACAATGCACGACGGGTATCCATCACATTGCGACGAATGCGTCCGTTCGTATCCTCTTCCTTAGCAATCGTTTCGAGTACTTCTTCGGCATCGTTATCGGTGATGTCATCTTGTAGAACGCGCTTACCTGCTTGTTCGAGGTTTTCATAAACCTCTTCCAAAGCATCAGCGGAATACTCAGCATCAGTGGAATACAAATCTAGTAAAACGTCTTTTGCATTGCTCACTGAACCTGGGCGCAAACGGGCACGCAAGCGTACCAAGCGGAAGACCGGTAAGTCTTCATCATGAATAGAGAACAAAACTTGCTTGGTCATGACGAAAGCGACTCGAACGTTACGAGAAGTTTCTTCTTCATCCAATAAGAAATCCGTACGAATATGGAGGTGGCCGTCATCTGCCTCGAAGTAACGCGCAGAAGCTTCTAAGTCACCCAAATCATCTAGTTCAGGCAAAAGAACGCCAAAAGCCTCTTTAATCCATAGGAGCTCTTCCTCTTCTGGGTCAACTACGTCGATCCAGATAGGGTTGGAGTATTGCAACAATTCATTGCGATCTTCCACTTGCTCTTGAGAGAGGCGGCCATTTTGCAGGACGAACAAGTTGATCATG
>NZ_NCJB01000142.1:0-5818 GCF_002282275.1 Polynucleobacter sp. 39-46-10
ATCAGCTTAGATAACTTGCTGATGTACACAATAGGGTACGGCGCATTGCATCGATGATAACGGTCATCAGTCCTGATGGGAGGATACAGATAGTTTACACGAATCTCGCATTCAAACTCAAAATTCCACGAGCAAAACCAGACCCAGAAATCTCCTCAGCATGCTCTTCTTTTGGCTCATCGAAGTACATCACCTTCACCACTCGGAGGTAGTAGAAAGCGCCAATTAATGAAGCAATCACGGCGATGATAGCCAAGAACGTGTGTCCACCATCAACCAAAGCTTCAAGTACACCCAACTTAGCAGCAAAACCTACTGTCGGCGGAATACCGGCTAAAGAGAACATCATTACCAAGCCAATAAAGGCAAACCATGGATGACGTTTATTTAAGCCCTTGAGATCATCAATAGTTTCGCAATCATGGCCCTTGCGCGATAACATCATTAAGAGGCCAAAGCTGCCTAATGTAGTTAATACATAAGTGATCGCGTAGAACATGGATGCGCCAAAAGCATGGTCATCAAAAACTGACAACATACCAAGCAATACAAAACCCATTTGCGCAATGGCTGAGTAAGCTAGCATGCGCTTCATATTGGTTTGCGCAATGGCAGTTACGTTACCCACCACTAAAGACAGAACTGCCAACAAGACCAGCATTGGCTGCCAATCGCCCATCAGTGGCAATAAAGTATTCACCAGTAGACGGAATAGCAAAGCAAAGGCAGCAATCTTTGGAGCCGCAGCAATCATCAAAGTAACTGCTGTTGGAGCGCCTTGGTACACGTCAGGTACCCACATGTGGAATGGCACTACACCTAACTTAAAAGCTAAACCAGAAACAATAAATACCAAACCAAAAGCCATCACCAAATGATTAATACGTGGATCAGCAACTGTTCTGAAGATTTCAATTAAATCAAGTGAACCGGTTACGCCATAAAGCATAGACATGCCGTAGAGCAAGAAACCAGATGCTAATGCGCCAAGAATAAAGTACTTAATAGCTGCTTCTACACTCTTCTCACTGCTATGACGCATAGCTACCAAAGCATAAGTTGGCAGAGCCATTAACTCAAGACCCAAATAAAGAGTCAATAGATTAGCACCAGAGATTAGGATGCACTGCCCTAACAAGGCCAATAAAGCCAAAACGATGAAGTCAGGACGGAAGAGTGCGCGATCGCTGAGATATTGCTTTGAATATACCAAGCTTACCAACACAGCACCACATGAGCATGCCTTGAGAAGGTTTGAAATAGGATCGGACTGAAACAGGCCATTCATAGCAACGACCGAAACATCTCCAATGCGACCTAAAAATGCAAAGACCAAATAGACCAGCAAAATAATCGAGAAGAAGTAAACGAAGCCAACGCCACGTGGTGTGTGGAAGATATCTTGCTCTACTCCAGGGGTGGCTGGCTGACGCTCAGGCACGTAAACACTTGCCACCAATAAAAGACAGGCGACTACAAGTAAAACGAGTTCCGGCAGGACGGCGTATAGGTCGAATGCTTGCATTAGCTTTTACTCAGAGTTTGCTGACAGCAACATGCTGCAGCAGATTAATCACGGACGGATGAATAATGTCGGTAAAAGGCTTCGGATAAACACCCATTCCGATTACACAGATGGACAGTACTGTCATCATGAAATACTCGCGCGCATTGAGATCTTTCAATTCCTCAACATGCTTGTTGGTGATTGCACCAAAGAAAACGCGCTTGACCATCCACAAGGAGTAAGCAGCGCCCAGAATCAAGGCGGTTGCAGCCAAGATACCAATTACAAAGTCGTAATCAACGGCAGCCAAAATCACCATAAACTCCCCCACGAAACCAGAGGTAGCCGGCAAGCCGCAGTTTGCCATTGCCATTAAGACTGCAAATGCAGTGAACGCAGGCATACGGTGAACCACACCACCGTAATCTGCAATTTGACGGGTATGCATACGGTCATACAGGACACCGATTGAGAGGAACATGGCACCAGCAACAAAGCCATGAGAAATCATCTGCACAATACCGCCCTCAATCCCCAGCGGACTAAAGAGGAAGAAGCCGAGAGTCACAAAGCCCATGTGCGCTACTGATGAATACGCAACTAACTTCTTCATATCTTTTTGAACCAAGGCAACTGCACCAACATAAATTACAGCCACCAAAGATAAGAAGATCACAAATGGGCCAAGATATTGACTGGCATCAGGGGCAATTGGCAATGAGAAACGTAGGAAGCCATAAGCACCCAGTTTCAACATAATTGCTGCCAACACTACCGAACCGCCTGTTGGTGCTTCAACGTGTACGTCTGGCAACCAAGTATGCAAAGGCCACATTGGCACCTTCACAGCAAACGCCATGAAGAAGGCGAAGAACAAGAGAATTTGCTCAACGATATCGAGGCGAGCATTGTGCCAAGCCAAGATTTCGAAGGTATTCGTCACGTTGTACAAATACAGCATGGCGATCAAAGTGAGCAATGAACCAAGCAAGGTGTACAAGAAGAACTTAAATGCGGCGTAGATGCGGTTATGACCACCCCACACACCGATGATGATGTACATCGGAATTAAAGTTGCCTCAAAGAATACATAGAACAACAAGGCATCTAAAGCAGCGAAGACGCCAATCATTAATCCAGAAAGGATTAAGAAAGAAGCCATGTACTGAGACACCTTCTTATCAATCACTTCCCAGGCAGCTATCACCACAAAAATATTGATGAATGCAGTTAAAACGATAAACCAAACGGAGATGCCGTCGATACCCAGGTGATAGTTAATATCGTAGCGAGGGATCCAACTGATCTTTTCAACAAACTGCATGCCAGGATTGGCAATATCAAAATGAATGATGAGCGGGAGAGTTGCAATAAAGCCCAATACGGAACCAAAGAGTGCCAACCAGCGAACGCCGGCCGTCGGTCTCTCTGAACCGTAGAACAAAATAATGATGCCGAAAAAAATCGGGATCCAGATGGCGAAAGAAAGAATCATGATGGCTACTTAAGTAACAAAGGCCTAGCGAACAAAAGGCAGGTAAGCGTACAAAACCCAAGCTAACAATACCGCTAAGCCTGCAATCATTGCGAAGGCATAGTGATAGAGATAACCGGATTGCAAATGGCGGATCACTGCAGAAAAGCGCCCTACTGCATGCGCACTACCGTTAACCAAGAAGCCGTCAATAGCCTGTTGATCACCACGATGCCATAAGATACCGCCGATCCACAGCAGGCCTTTAGAAAACACCGCTTGGTTTAAATCGTCGAGATAGTATTTGTTATCCAAGAGTTTCTTGATAGGAGCAAATGCTTGTGCAACAACGCCAGGCAACTTTGGTGCCCAGAGGTAACCAATCGCAGCAGTTAATACACCTAGTACCACTAGGAGCAATACTGGTGATGTCAATGAATGCATTGCCATAGCAATCGGACCATGGAACTCTTCAGCAAGCTCTTTCATGGCTGGATGTTTGCCAATATCGACAAAGATTGAATCGCCAAAATAAGTACCAAACAGTAAGGGCGTAATCGTGAAGTAACCAATGATCACTGAAGGAATCGCTAACAAGATCAAAGGCAAGGTCACAACAAATGGTGACTCATGCGGTTTTTCACCGGGAGCTAAACCATGATGCGCATGATCGTCACCCTGCTCTGCATGATCATGATGGTGATCATGTGCATGAGCATCAGCATGTCCCCAGCGGGCTTTACCGTGGAACACATAGAAGTACAGACGGAAGGAATATAGGGCTGTTACAAAAACGCTGGCCATCACTGCGAAGTAAGCAAAACCAGAGCCAGGAATGTGGCTAGCAGCTACCGCTTCGATAATGGAGTCTTTGGAATAGAAGCCAGAGAAGAATGGCGTACCGATCAATGCTAAGTTACCTAATAACATCATCAAGCAAGTGATTGGCATGTACTTCCAGAGTCCGCCCATCTTGCGCATATCTTGTTCATGATGCATACCTAAAATCACGCTACCCGCAGCGAGGAACAAGAGCGCCTTAAAGAATGCGTGCGTCATCAAATGGAATATGGCGATTGGGTAAGCAGACACTCCCAAGGCTACAGTCATATAGCCTAATTGGGAGAGCGTTGAATAAGCAACTACCCGCTTAATATCAGTTTGAACGATGCCTAAGAAGCCCATGAAGAGCGCGGTGATCGAACCAATTACCAAGATGAAACTCAATGCAGCATCAGACAACTCAAATAGAGGCGACATGCGGGACACCATAAAGATGCCGGCTGTCACCATCGTTGCAGCATGAATCAATGCAGAAATTGGGGTTGGGCCTTCCATAGAGTCTGGCAACCAAACATGCAATGGGAACTGAGCTGATTTACCCATTGCGCCAATAAAGAGGCAGATACATGCTACGGTAACTAAATTCCAGCTAGTACCCGGTAATGTTTGGGCAGCCAGTGCTGTGTTCTGAGCAAAGATCACATCGTATTGCATAGAGCCAGTGCTAGCCAATAGCAAGCCAATGCCGAGGATAAAGCCGAAGTCACCAACACGGTTGACCAAGAAGGCCTTCATATTGGCAAATACAGCAGATTGACGCTCGTAGTAGAAGCCAATCAGCAAATAAGAAACTACACCCACTGCTTCCCAACCGAAGAAGAGTTGCAAGAGATTGTTACTCATCACCAACATCAACATGGCGAAGGTGAAGAGGGAGATATAGGAGAAGAAGCGGTTATAGCCCTCTTCGCCCTTCATATAACCAATGGTGTAAATGTGAACCATCAACGATACAAACGTCACCACACACATCATTGTCGCTGTCAGTGGGTCAATTAAGAAGCCGATATCAAGATTGAGCTCACCCAATTGCATCCAGCGATAGACGGTACCGTTGAAATAAAAGCCATCCATTACTTGCACCAAGACAAAGCAAGACAGGACGAAAGCGATCATCACACCGAGAATGGTGACAAACTGGCAAGCGCCATTTCCGATGCGACTGCCGCCTAATTTAGTACCAAAGAATCCTGCAATAGCTGAGCCAAATAATGGCGCCAGTGGAATTGCGCAGAGAACAGGAAGAGTTAAGGTCAATTGCATGACTAGCCTTTTAAGTGGTCAAGGTTATCTGCATCGATGGTGTCTACCTTACGGAAGAGCACAACAAGGATTGCCAAACCAATTGCCGCCTCAGCAGCAGCCACAGTCAAAATAAAGAATACGAATACCTGACCAGCCATGTCACCCAAATAATGAGAGAAGGCTACAAAGTTCATGTTCACCGAAAGAAGCATTAATTCAATCGCCATTAAAAGCACAATGACATTCTTACGGTTCAAGAAGATACCAATCACGCTAGTCGCAAATAGGATTGCACCAAGCACTAAATAGTGGGCTAAGGTAATAGTCATTTCTTTTCTCCGCGAGCATCTTGCTTGGCGGCCATATCTGAACCCATCTTGACGATGCGCATGCGATCGGCAGAATTCACATTCACTTGCTCATGAATATTTTGAGATTTGGAATCTTTACGATTACGCAGAGTCAGAGCAACAGCGGCAATGATAGCCACCAGGAGAATCACTCCGGCAACCTCGAAAGCATAAACATAATCAACGAAAATCAACATACCCAAAGCTTGGGTATTGCCTATAGCCATCTCTTCAAGCATCGGCTGCACTGGAGCGCTTGTACCGATAAAGCTGCGAATCAAGACAATGGACAATTCCAAGACAATGACTGCACCCATCAAGAAAGCTACGGGTAAGAATTTCTTGAAATCACGACGTAAATGCTCGAGATCAAGATCTAGCATCATGACCACAAACAAG
>NZ_NCJB01000143.1:0-5781 GCF_002282275.1 Polynucleobacter sp. 39-46-10
GTTTAACCGCATAAAACTCTAGGTGCTCATGACAAATTGTATCGAATGAGTTTGTACGAAGCATTGCAGGAAGATAGCTCTGCTCAAAAATCCAAATACCATCATCTGCTAGGGCGCCTTCAATCTCTTTGGCAAAAGCAATTGGGTCTTCAAGATCGTAAAACATTGAAAAAGAGGTAATGACTTTTGCCCTCTTACCGCCCAAGGCTTTGGCAACTGCATCCGCAGAAAAAAACTCTGGAATCAAGAGAATTTCTTTGGGATAGTACTCAGAAAACTTCAAGCCTGTTGGATCAATTCCAACTAAGTCATATTCACTCTGGGGATAGGCTCTCAAAGTAGTTGCATCATTACTGCCAATATCAATAATGAGATCGCCCTTTTGAAGGAGATTCATCCCCAAGATATTGGCTACCTTTGAATGCAAATGCTTCACCATACTGGCATTAAGACCCGATCGATAGCCGTAATTTAGGCCATACATTTCACTTAAATCGTAGCTTTGTCTTAACTGAACTAAGCCGCAACCGTTTGAACTAGTGCACTTCACTAACTCAACTGCTCCACTAGTGACTTTTTCGGTTTTTGTTTTAGGAAATACCCCCGTTAGCGCCTGGTTCTCTAGCAGCATTAAAGAGGTTAATTGATTCCCTCCACAAATCCGGCACTTTGTAATTGTCTTTACCATTTTTTATATCTAACTTATGTAAGTATTAATCGTGACTTCTTTGTAAAAAATCTCTATAAGCTAACGCAATACCATCATTCAATGAAGTTTTTGCCTTCCAACCTAGGCCCGTCATTCGCGCAACATCCATCAACTTACGCGGCGTTCCATCTGGCTTGCTGGCATCAAACACAATTTTCCCTTGAAAGCCGATCACATCCATTACTGTTTCGGCCAATTCACAAATAGTCACATCTTCACCAACGCCAACGTTATACATACCCCCGCTAATTCCATTTTCCATCAGAAAAATACAGGCATCCGCCATATCGTCAACATACAAAAATTCACGGTAAGGCTTTCCGGAGCCCCACACCACTAATTCTGAATTGCCCCTTAACTTAGCCTCATGCACTTTACGAATCAAGGCCGGCAACACATGACTTTTGGCTAAGTCATAATGATCGTTGGGACCATATAAATTAGTTGGCATCACACTCACAAAACGTGTTCCATCGCCTTGGTTATAGACATTACATAATTCAATGCCAGCAATTTTTGCTATCGCATAGGGCTCATTGGTTTTCTCAAGCGGCCCACTTAAGAAATACTCTTCTTTAATTGGCTGCGGACAATCGCGGGGATAAATACAGCTGGAGCCTAAAAAACAAAACCACTTGGCACCCTCTTTATGAGCCGCATGCATGACATTATTTTGAACCATCAGGTTCTCATAGATAAATTCAGCAGGGTAAGCGTTGTTCGCCTGAATTCCCCCCACCATCGCCGCTGCTAAAAAAATGTATTCAGGCTTTTCTGATTCAAAAAACGCATTCACTGAAGCTTGATCCAACAAATCTAATTCTTTGTGGGTGCGAACTACTAAGTTGGCATAGCCACCCGATTCCAAACGCCGCACAATGGCGGAGCCTACTAAGCCCCTATGCCCAGCAACGTATATTTTGGAATCTTTTGGGATAGTCATCTCTGATCTCAAAAATCAATCAAACGTTTCATAGTTAAACAGATAAGCCCGCTAATGCCCGATCCCGCTCTAATGCTTTTGTTTGGAGCATCCCACAGCTGCTCACTTGGCACCACCGCTTTTGATATTCACCCAAACCCTCTGACCTAGGAGCACCAAGAGCATGAGAAAGAACGCTGCAGCTAAACCCGCTGCCGTAGACTTGAGCATACCCTTCTTGCCACTGCTAGTCGGCGCCGTGTTAGCCTCCAAGCCCTTGGTAAATCTGGCCTGGACCTGCAGGAGTTGGGCGTGCAACTGATCGAGAATTTCCTGACCCTTGATATCGTCTTTAACTAACTTAGTGCGTAGCTTTTGCTCAATCTGAAGTAACTCTGCATCCAAGGACAAGCCGTCAAAGGACTTTTCGGCCATCGGAATTGCCTCCTCTAGAAAGGTCTTCACGAGCGCAATTTGTGCGAGGCGGTCCCGTAGTCGCTGGAGGTTTTCCTTGGACTGGTTAATGTCGTTGTTAACCGCAATGATTTGGGTGCTGATCGGCAAGTACTTGGCTCCGGAGTCCTTGGGATCGACCACCTGGTTGCCCCCACTGGCGCCACCCGGGAAGCGCTTATGCAACTCCTCAAGACTCTTGGCACGCTGCACCTGGTAGCCCATCTCAATTTCGGTGGTGGTGATTCTCTTCTGAATATCGGCCACCGAGCTAATGGTCTCACCTTCGTAGCTGTTGAGAATGTTACGTATCTGCAGATATGCGCCGCCTGTGCGTAAGAACTTGGCTGCGGCGCGAACGTTCTCCAAAGACTGTTCTTTGGTTGCGCCGCTACCGGAGAGTGTCAAGCTTAAGATAGTGGTTGAGGCAGCATCCAAATCCTTACTTATCCCAGCTAAATCCTTGGTGTCTGCCTTTGAAATCGCATAGCTGGGAATGACATTTTTTTGCCACCATTGCTCATTAGCCAAGGATTTGTAGAGACCCTCCTGACCTTCTGGGGCTTTTCCCTCGGCATCGACTTGAGCAGCCAGCTTAGGCAAGCTCTTTTGAATCGTTTTCCAGGACACCAAGTCTAGGGCATAGGTGTTGGTGTTGGTGTTGGTGTTGGTGTTGGTGTTGGTGTTGGTGTTGTTAAGGAGAATATATTCTGCTGAGTAGCTACCCAAGAGCCACCAGCCTCCTAAGCCCAAAAACGCACCCACGACCCCTGCAATGGCGAGCTTTTTCCAAGAATCTGCCAAGAAATTGACAATATCGAGGAGGGAGATTTCTGCCTCTTGTGCTATGTCATCCCGACTTGGCGATCTAAAGGCGTTATCAGGAGAGTTCATAAGCTTTTTTAAGTAAAGTACTGGTGAATTCGGGGTTTTACAGCTACAAATTCATATTCATATTCATATTCTGATGATTATAGTGCTTGCTTATGGATTTTATAGGCAATTGAGTGGGGTGTGACTAATTTACAGGGTTTGTGCAAGGCCCGCCCCCGGCTTTCAGGATCGCCTTCACAGATTACTCAACCCAAAAAATGCATTCACTTGCCTAGGGCGCCAACTGGCTTTAAGGGCTCAAAGTTAGAAATTGCCTTGCTACCCCGTTGCATTGGTTGCGTACTCACATCGCACACTCTTTTATACACGCCCACAACTAGAGTTAAGCTGGCTGCCACAGGGCAATCGCCCTTGGGCTCACTAAGCATTCATGATTTGGGTTTTGGGTTTAGGGATAACCCGTAGTGCCAAGCTGGCAGTTAAAGTGATCCAAAAAAGGAGTGGGTCGAAGTTCCCGTTATTTGATACTTCGGTCGTACACCATAGCAAAAATGTCGATATCAGCACCCACCTTCCCAGGCTGCTCCAGGGCGCAGCTATAATAGGAGCGAGCTTTAGCGCAAGAGCTAGGGCGGCAAGAACTAAACCGATGCCAGGCAATCCTAGCCCAAGGGCTAGGTCCAACCAGCCGCCGTGAGCATGGGTTAGACGTACGCTCGATTCTGGCCACTTTTTATTGACCAACGGCCCAAATGAATTTTCGATTAGCCCATAACCCAAGAGGTTTTCTCGAAAAAGGTCCATGCCCACCAACCCCCAGGCGATTCTTTCATAGTTGGTTCCAGATACTGTCTTACCTAACTCATTGACTGGGTAACCCTTTTCACCATTAAATTTCCACTCTTGGTAACGATCTAGTTGCACTGCAATTTTGGCATCTGCAGCAAAAGTAGACCAAGAATCATTTTGCTGGATATGCTTTTGCCCCACAAAACCGACTCCGATCAGAATGACGGCTATGATCCCCACCTTGGTTAGAGACCAACTCTTCTTGGAAGCCCGCACCATGAATAACAGAAAAAGGATGAAGAGTAGCGCCTCATAAACAAAGCCATTTTTTATGTTTTGACCATAAAAGACAAAAGATATCGCAGCAATAGAGGTGCTATACACAAATAACTGGGCCCATTTCATGCGCCTGTCTCGCAATAAAGCCAAAATTTGCCCCAAGGCAACTGCCAGGGTGGGCAAGCAAAAAACCACGTAATCCGTCTTTGGGACATAAAAGGGCTGGGAGCTCGGATAGACCCTCAGAAAAGCAGGTACTGGTTCAAACCCAAAGGCACTTTGGCCATAAAAGGTAAGTGTCCACTTTAATAAATAGATGAGGGTAGGCATCAATAGGCCTAAATAGATCAAGGGCCATGCCCACCTTTTTACACTCTCCAGATTATTTGCGATCGATAGACCCAGGCCCAGCGCAAAGATTGCAGCTAAAAATGCTCGCTTCCAGATACCCTTGAATTCGAGCAACTGGATTGCTGGATTTTGAGACAGAAAGAGCAAATGAAAGCTAGCCCATACAAAGAGGATTCCAATAAGCCAAATTGGGAGGGCTCTTTTGTTTAGCAGTAAAGAACGATATTGATAGCTCACATACAGGCCTATGACCGCCCCAAGCACCAGAGAGGTATTCCTCCAAGAAGCTATCTCGGGCAAGATCCAAACCGAGTACAACACCACAAAGGTTACGCACTGCAAAGCAATGACCCACACTGGAATCTGGACAGGGCCATCTGCGCAAGCAGTTTTTAAAATAGGATTTTGAGTGCTCACCGTATAAAACTCATGAAAAAATATTTGTAATTAAATAGCGTTTTTTTAAACCATTTCATAGCGCCTCTATTAGGAAAATCTTCACGGGGAAGATTGCCATGCTTATAGGTTGTTCCTAAAGTCTCATTTGCCACCTTAATTCTCTTCTGCTCATTCTTCACATTGATTTATACACAAAACTATTCTACTCAAGAGAGCGCTGCAGCAATGAATTGTTCGCTGAACAGAAGGTATCTTCATCATAAGACCCCAAACCTTTCCCAGACTTTTTTAAAATGAAAGCTCCATATAATTTAGCTCCTTGAGGTCAAGCTAAGATTCATCTTCTTCGACCATCTCGCCCAGGTTAGTTGATTGCACTGTTCAAGACGACTCATTCTTCGAGTAAATTTACTCGTTGTAAAAATAGCGTTCCAGGTAGCCTCATAATTATTTTGAACATGGCGAATAATTTCAGGTAACTCATCCAGGGTTCCCCAAATAATAAAATCAGAGTATCGGGTGAGCTCTTTGTATGGTGCGAGCTCACTAATAACGATTACGCCCAACCTCAATGCAGGAAGTACGCGCAACTCCTCAAGAGTGTCATGGTGATCTGTTTGGCGAATATTGACCAAAATACGAGTACGAGCGTAAAGCTCCTCAACATCTTCATACCATGTTTGAATATTTTGGATTGGCATTGCCTTAGCGCGCATTACCTCTAAAAAATTCTTGCGACGGGGCTCTTCTGAGTTACCAAAATTAGTAATGGTGATAAAGTTTCGTTGCCTAAAATCACTTGAAGCGCAACTCAATTTATAAAGCGTAGGACTTATATATAGATGCTTGTCTTGAAGAAGGCGAAACCTCTCAACTCCCTGAATGTTGGCCAAATTAATTCGACTGTATTCGACAATGAAATCAAATTTTTTCAAGCGCTCATAGTTACTGAGCCGCGCAAGATACGGGGTTGAGTTAGCATCGCCTGGAATTAACAATGCCCCAGCCTCAAATCCATCACTATCTCTACCGCCTGGCTTTACCA
>NZ_NCJB01000144.1:0-5778 GCF_002282275.1 Polynucleobacter sp. 39-46-10
GATCCTGTTAAATACGATGGATTAATTTGGCTACGTTCACGCTTTGGTTTTTAATCAAGCGCAGGTGATTTGATGAAGATCGCTTTAAAGGCAGTGAAGAGTCTGGCTATCTTGTTTACTTGCCTGAGCTTTGCCAATATCGCCCAATCTCAAACAGCTAAATCAAATACCGCTTGGCCTAAACAGGCCATTCGGATTGTGGTGACTTTTACACCTGGTGGTGCGCCCGATATTTTGGCGCGCGTACTTGCTGAGAGTTGGCAACAAAGTTTAGGTGTGCCGGTTCTTGTTGAGAACCGTCCTGGCTACGGTGGAAATATTGGCGCAGACCTTGTAGCAAAGAGCGAACCAGATGGCTACACGCTTCTCATTGGCACAGTAGGCATCCATTCAATCAACGGTGCCCTTTATGACAAGATGTCTTTTCATCCGATCAATGATTTCACACCCATTAGTTTTTTAGCCAGTACGCCTAATGTGCTGGTGGTGAACAAGAAGCTGGGTGTGACTAATCTGCACGAACTCATTGAGCTAGCTAAGGCCAAGCCCAATGAGCTCACTTTTGGCTCCTCAGGTGTTGGCACTTCCTTGCACATGTCAGGCGAGCTCTTTAAAGAAATGACCGGAGTGCAAATTCGCCATATTCCTTATAAGGGTAGGGCGCAGTCTTTGCCAGATTTGATTAGCGGTCGGATTACGATGCTCTTTGATAACCTATCCTCATCCCTGTCTCTCATTAAGGCGGGCGAGGTGCAGGCCTTAGGAGTCACCACACTAAAGCGTTCTCCAGCTGCGCCGGAGATTCCGACGATGGCGGAGCAAGGTTTGCCTGGTTTTGAGGCTATATCGTGGTTCTCGCTCATGGCGCCAGCCAATTTGCCGCCAGCAGTGCAAAAGCAATTAAATGCCTTGACCCGCCAGACCCTCAATCAAGCTGAAGTCAAAAAGAAGTTGCTCGCAAGTGGCCTGGACCCAGCTCCAGGAAGCCCTCAAGAGCTCTCTAAATTGATCCAATCTGAGGCTAATAAATGGGGTAGAGTAATTTACAAATCAGGCGCAAAATTGGATTAACAGCCCTCACGGAAAAGTAATAAATATTCCGTGAAATGCTCAATTCTTGTCAGCCTGAATTTAAATGAAGCGTTAAAGATAGTAGGAGGCGACCAATTAATGGGGTCCACTATGAAAACAAGCCAAAAGCAATCCAAATCAGTTATATCCAAAGCCGTTCTCGCACTCTTGGCAGTCGGAAGCTTGCTTACGCTAGCTCCTTTAGCGGCACAGGCTGGTAATGTCGGTTGGGCAGTCTCCGTTGGGGGTGGTTACGGTGGTGGCTACGGCGGCGGTTGGAGACCAGCAGCTTACGGTCCTGGTTGGGGTGGGGGCTGGGGCCCAGGTTGGCGAGGTGGGTATTACGGTGCTGGCTATGGCTATCCTTATGCTGCTGGCTACTATGCGCCACCGGTGGTGTACTCTGCCCCTCCTGTAGTTACTTATGCCGCTCCACAGCAACCCATGGTTTTAGCTTCTCAACCCCAAGCTCCAATTTGGTATTACTGTGAAGCTGGCAACCAATACTTTCCGTATGTACAAAATTGCCCATCGGGCTGGCAGACGCGGCCTGCAATGCCACCATCAAGTAATGCGCCCACAAATCAGCGTATCCAAAATTAACAGAATTCAGTGATTCAATTGATTTAAGGAATGAATATGAAACGTGTCGTACTCACTTTGGCCATCATCAGCTCTTTAGCTGCTTGCGTCTCCGCGCCAACCGGCCCAACGATTGCCATCATGCCGCGTGAAGGTAAGCCTTTTGAAGTATTTCAGCAAGAAGATCAGCAATGTCGTGAGTTCGCTGCAAATGCGATTAAAGACACTAGTAATGCCGCCTTAAAAGAAGGTGCAACCAGTGCTGCTATTGGTGCTGCTTTAGGTGCAGCTGCGGGAGCAGTCATTCAGGGTGGTAGTAGTCAGAATATCGGAACTGGTGCGGGTATTGGTCTGCTAGGTGGCGCTGCTATGGGTGCCATGAACTCATCTGGCAAACAAAATCAGGCGCAAGTTCAATACAACATCGCTTATCAGCAATGCATGTATTCCAAAGGCAATCAGGTGCCGAGTTATCCATCGCAGGGAGGCAGCCCGAACTACATGCCCCCAAGTAGTGGATTTAGACCTATTCAGTAAATAGTATTACTGGAATTTAGTCTCAACTAAACTTCTACCGGCGGATGCGTTTTCTCAAAGCGTGCCGCCGTTCTTCTGAATAGGTAAAGCAAGAGCAGTGCAGCTAAACCTAGGCTTATGCTGTTACCAGCCCAAAAGCCATTGGCGCCTTGTAAAAATTCCGGTGTATTGCCAAAGACATTAAAGCCCATCAAGTAGCCGCCACCAAGGCCTACGCCCCACAGTGATCCGGCGTAAATCAACATCGGCCAGAAGGCAATGCGATAGGCTCGCAAAATAAATGCCGCTGTAATCTGCAATGCATCAAACACTTGATAAAAGGCGATAAACAAAAAGAGTGGAATGGAAAATACCTTCACCTCTTCCGGTGGATCGTACAAATCAAGTAGCTGCACTCTAAAGATCCAGACTGCGAGACCAATCAAAACGCACAAAGTAGTGGTGAAGAAAACCGATGACCAGCCAATCTCTTCAGCCCGTTCCTGTTTGTTCGCGCCAATGGACTGAGATACCAATGTCATTGTCGCAATCGATAGAGACAAGGGGACCATATAAATTACTGTCCCCATATTAGCCACAATTTGATGACCAGCTAAAGCGGTGGTGCCCAGACGTGCAATGAAGAGTGACATAAAGGTAAAAGAGGTCACTTCAATCAAATAGCTAAAGCCAATAGGTGCGCCTAATTTCAGCAGAGTCCAGATGCGATGCCAGTCAGGCCAGCTAAAGCGTACAAAGATTTTGAATGGCCTATAAAAGCTATCAAAGAGAACAAAGCTCAGCGTGATGATGAGCCAAAACCAATTGATGATCACGGTAGCTACTGCGCAACCTGGACCACCCATCCCTTCAATACCTAAACCGCCATAAATAAAGAGGAGGTTGAGTGGCAGCTTTAAACCTAGACCAATTAGTTGCACCACGGTAATGACTGCCGGTCTAGAAACAGCATTGTGTAGAGCCATGAGTACGCGCATTGCCATGCTGGCCGGTAAACCAATTGCCAAGATGTTGAGATAGAGCTTAGCCTTGCCTTCAATGTCTGGCGTGACTTGAGAGATTTGTAGAAGGTAGTCGGCATTGAGCAGAATGGCGCCGCCTAATATCGTCAGACCTAAGGCTAGCCAGGTGGCTTGACGTACCTCTTCACCAATTTCACCAAAACGCTTGGCACCAAAGAGTTGCCCAGCGATTGGAGCAAGTGCAGAGATCACACCTGTGAGGCCGACATAGATGCTGATGAATATAGCTGATGCCATTGCAAGGGCGGCTAAGTCATCGGCGGAATAGCGCGCTGTCATGGCGGTGTCTAAAACACCAAAAGTGATTACCGCTAGCTGCCCAATGAGTAGTGGGCCAGCCAGTTTTAGTAGGGAAGGAACATCCTCGCGTAAACGCGATAATTTAAAGTGCAGCACGTTTTATTCTTTACCAGCAGGGGTGATTTGATAGAGGCGCAGACGCTCATCACGGTCAGATGCGCGGCGATCTTCCCAAAGTAATTCAATTTTCTTTTTATTGAGGCTGGCGTATGCCTTCGCCTCTGAAGAGCTGTGTGTCAGCATGAGATTGCAACTAGGATCATCTCGTAGCGGAAGCTTGGTGAAGTAGTCAAATGAAGCCAACTGGGCTGGACCAAGATTGGTGGTGTCAATGCATCCTGGCGTATTGGCAATAATCGTTTCAAGGCGATCTGAAACATAACGATAGGTCTTGGCGTAATTAATCGTTGGTAACCATAAGGTCATTAACAGAACCCACATCAAAGTCGTGCCAGAGGCAGAGATGATAAGGCAACGCCAGATTTCTTTTGGAGCACGTGAAGTTCTCCAACGCACAATCGACAACCAGATACCAGTAATAATGAGGGCAACAAGGAAGGCGATGTAATCAAACTGCGCCTGAAAACCTGGCAACAGTCTTGCCAAATTTGCAGCGGTTGATTCTGGGAAGCCAGTGACCTTAGCAAACCAAATAATCCAAATGGCCAAAGCGATCATGGTGAAACTAAACATCGCCAACCAATCGATGAAGCTAATGAGGCTGCGCTTGAGAATCGGCAAACTAAAGGCGGCAATGATTGACAAACTTGGAATCAAAATAATCAGATCATGTTCGTTCGCCTCCAGGCGAAACAGAACATAAATCAAGCAGCCAATAAATAAACTCAGCGGAATGCAAAGATGTGGAGCGCGCCACTGACCCGCTTTTTTCACTCGACCCCAATGTGCGAGGGAGATGATGGCCAATGGCCAAACTGGCCAAGCATACGCCCAGAAGTTGACACTTAAAAAACCTAGTGATTCAATAGATGGGGTTGCGCGCATCTCCGGCATATTGCGCCAGCCTTCTTCGGCGATATGGCGCCACTCAGGAGTGAGGTTGCCTAAATACCAAAGCGCAGGCCAAATTGCAAAACCAATCAGACCTAAAACTGTGCTGGTTAATGTCCAACGAAAACGTAACTTTGCATTACTCGCAATGACCGCAATGATGGTTGAGCTGACAATAATTAAACTGAGTGTGAGGTTACTCGAGAGAGCAACGATCGCAATACCCAAGCCAGTCCAGAGACCGCCTTGCCATGGCCTATCCAAACCACGCACTGTGCCATACAGGACGATACTGATACCCATGAGTTGAGCCATCATCGGCGTAGTTTCATGCGCACGTTGTGCAAGACCGACGCAGGCCAAGAAAATCAATAGCGCACCATCGGCTAAAGTCATGCCGTAATTTTTGCGACCAGGCTGACCACCCACTGCTAGAACCATCGGCTGGACTTCCGGACGGCGACCCAGTAGATAGGTCGCATACCAAATAGCTAGAGCAGAAGCAAAAAAGCAAACTGCTGCATAGAGGCGTGCCGCATTGGTCGCACCAATCAATGGACCAAATAGATCCATGAGGGTGGCGCCCAGCCAGTAGGGAAAGGGCGCGCCAAGTGAAACATCGCGTCCCGCAAGATGCGGAACAATCCAGTCGAATGCTTTGCCACTGTGCAAAGTCCACATGCCACCAAATCCGATGGCATCTTCATTTTTCCAGGGGTCACGCGCAAAGAGACCGGCAAAACCATAGATCAAAGTCAACGCAAAAATAATGATGCGTGGAATGGAGGTAGTGGCGGCGGCGGTGAGTTTGACCATATAAAACTAGCAATAAAAAAGGCAGCAAACGCTGCCTTTATTATCTCGCAAGGGAGGGTGAATATGAATACCCAACCCCTTTGAAGAGTAAGCCTATTACTTCTTCTTAGCTGGCTTTTCAGCAGCTTTAGCTTCTGCAGCAGCAGTTTTTTTCTCAGCTGTTTTAGCAGCGCCATCACCAGTTGCCTTAGCAACAGCTTTAGTGCCGAATTTCTGACGGAATTTCTCAACACGACCGGCAGTATCCATAATCTTCTGGGTACCAGTATAGAAAGGGTGTGACTCAGATGAAGTCTCAATCTTGGCCAATGGATATTCATTGCCATCTTCCCACTTGATGGTCTCTTTAGTAGACATAGTGGAGCGAGTCTTGAAGCTGAAGTTATTAGAAACGTCTACAAAGACGATTTCACGATATTCGGGGTGAATGCCAGGTTTC
>NZ_NCJB01000145.1:0-5746 GCF_002282275.1 Polynucleobacter sp. 39-46-10
GAGGCATTAAATTCTGTTAATTTTGATTTCGCTGTCTTGTATTCGCACTACTAGAAGGTGGCGCCGCTGGTCGAGTTTGCCAGCCTGATGCGCAACTTTGCACATACGGAAAGTATTGCGCGCTTGCTTCGCAGTAATACCAAATTGGAGCTTGCGGTTGAGAAGCCAAGACCATAGGTTGCTGAGGTGCTGCATAAGTGACCACCGGCGGAGCTGCGTAAACCACGGGTGGTGCATAGTAGCCAGCAGCATAAGGGTAACCATAGCCGGGGCCGTAATATCCACCGCGCCAGCCTGGTCCCCAGCCACCACCCCAACCAGGGCCGTAGGCTGCTGGACGCCAACCACCGCCATAACCACCTCCGTAGCCACCGCCAACAGAGACTGCCCAGCCAACATTACCCGCTTGAGCCGATACGGGAGCAAGCGCAAATAGACCTACTGCTGCAAAGAGCGTCAGAACTACCTTAGACACAACTGAGTTGTATTGCTTATGGCTTGTTTTCATAGTGGACCCCATTAATTGGTCGCCTCCTACTACCTTTAACGCTTCATCCAAATCTAGGCTGACAGGATTTGGGCTTTTATTTGAATATTTGTTAATTACCTCTAGATACTCACTGCTCTAATTTTGCGCCTGATTTATAAATCACTCTACCCCATTTATTGGTCTCAGATTGAATCAATTTAGATAGCGCTTGTGGGCTTCCAGGAGCAGGATCTAGCCCGCTTGCGAGCAACTTATTTCTGACTTCAGCTTGATTCAGGGTTTGGCGGGTTAAGGTATTTAAGCGTTTTTGCAGGTCTGATGGGAGATTGGCTGGTGCCATCAGCGAGAACCATGATGTTGCTTCAAATCCAGGCAAGCCTTGCTCTGCCATCGTCGGAATCTCTGGCGCTGCTGGAGAGCGTTTTAGTGAGGTCACACCCAAAGCCTGAATCTCTCCTGCCTTGATTAAAGAAAGTGAGGAGGATAAATTATCAAAGAGCATCGAAATCCGGCCGCTAATGAGATCAGGTAAAGATTGCGCCCTTCCCTTGTATGGAATATGCCGAATCTGTACTCCAGTCATTTCTTTTAGGAGCTCACCTGACATATGCAAGGAGGTGCCAACACCAGAAGAACCAAAAGTGAGCTCATTGGGTTTTGATTTGGCCAACTCAATCAGTTCATGCAGATTACTCACACCCAATTTTTTATTCACCACCAGCACGTTAGGTGTACTCGCTAAAAAGCTAATGGGCGTGAAATCATTGATCGGATGAAATGACATCTTGTCATAAAGAGCACCATTGATAGTGTGGATACCTACCGTCCCAATCAGGAGCGTGTAGCCGTCTGGCTCACTCTTGGCAACAAGGTCGGCACCAATATTGCCGCCGTAGCCAGGACGATTTTCTACGAGGACTGGCACCCCTAGGCTTTGTTGCCAACTCTCAGCAAGCACACGCGCCAAAATATCAGGCGCTCCACCGGGAGTAAATGTCACCACAATACGAATCGCTTGTTTAGGCCAAGAAGTATTGGATTTAGCTGTTTGAGATTGAGCGGCACTGGCAAAGCTCAAACAGGCCAAAACGATAGCTAGAGCCCTCACCACCGTAGAAGTAATCATCATCAATTTACTTGCGACTTTTTAAATGCCAAAACGCGAGCGCAACCAAATTAATCCATCGTATTTAACAGGATCATCAGCGCAAGGACCAATGCCACACTCAAGTAGCGTAGATACCAGATTAGCAAAGACCAGAAGAATGAATGTCATCACTAAAACATTTGCAAATAGGGATCGTGAGCGCACATCACGATTAGGTAGCATCAATAAAATAGCAAGACCTGCTAATAATCCAACGTAGCCTACATAAGCCCAAGTATAAAAATGCAACTCTAAGAAAGTTTTTCCAAATCCTGTATCACCCGGCAAGATATGCAAAAGTACTTGGCGCAAAGACACCATCATCCCCACCAAACCACCAATGATTCCCCAGCCGTAATGAGCAGAATGAGCGCCACAGCGGATATTCAATACCAAAGCGAAGCCGATGATGATAAAACCCATGCGCTGCATTAAACATAGCGGGCAAGGTAACTCGCCAAAATAGAGTTGATCAATAAAGGCATAGGACAGCATGCCAATGATCCCAGCCAAGGCCAATTGATTGCCCAGCGCAGCTAGAGAGGGAAAAGAAGAGAAAGAGTGTTTACTCATTTTTCTCAGAGACTGATATTGAGATGATTAGTGGCATGAACTCGGAACCACAACATCAGGATACCGACGGTAATAGCCAGCATCACCAAACCTGCCAGACGCTTCTCAAACCATACAAGGGCAAGACCGATCAAAGCTGTCAGGAAAGGTAGAAACATATACATAGAAGAATTCTATCGCAGGTGGGTTCAAGCTTGAAAAACAAGTGCTCCAAAGGGTCTTTTGTATAGAATGCACTCATGAACACCACCCCGCCCAGCGTCGACTTACAGCTCGATGGCTCCATCGCCCGCATTACCTTCAACAATCCTGCGGCACGCAACGCCTTAAGCTGGCCAATGTACGAAGAGCTCAAGCGAATTTGCGATGACATAGCAAATAGACCGGAGATCAGGGTGGCTATTTTTCGAGGCGCTGGTGACAAGGCATTTGTATCGGGTAGCGATATTCAGCAATTTGTTGACCTACAAGAAAACGAAGCTTACGAAGTTGCAGTGGATGCTATTTTTCATTCTTTACAACACTTACCTATTCCAACCATTGCGCTGATCGAAGGATTGGCGGTTGGCAGTGGCTTATTGATTGCTACTGCTTGTGATTTCAGAATATCTACTCTTGATGCGCGCTTCGGAATTCCGGTAGCAAAAACTTTAGGCAATTGTTTGTCGCCGAGCAACCTATCCTGGATTGCCAATCACTTAGGCGTACCCATGGTCAAACGCATGTTATTGACTGCTGAACTCGTTAGAGCCCCCGAGCTATTGAACTTAGGCTACCTTTATCAAACAACTTCACCAGAAGAAATTGCTGAGGCGACTGAAGCCCTGGCCAAAAAATTAGCTGCACTTGCCCCAATTACTCAAAAAGCGAGCAAAGTGACCTTAGCGCGTTTGATGGAAAGCAATTTACCGGACTGCACCGAACTGATGCGAGAAACTTACAACAGCGTCGACTTCAAAGAAGGGGTTAATGCCTTCCTTGAAGGACGCCCGCCAAGATGGCTTGGTAAGTAGATTTTAAGAGCGATTGTTTGAATTAAACAATCTTAATCTTGAGTGGAGTAAGTCCTTCGACGCTACCCTCAAGTACATCACCCTTTTTAACGGGGCCAACACCTGCAGGTGTACCAGACATAATTAAATCACCTGGTTCAAGAGTAAATAAGGTGGAGAGATAAGCGATAGTGTCGGGAACATTCCAGATCAGTTGATTGAGATCACCCTCTTGGCGCACTTCACCATTGACTAATAGCTTTACTGTACCCTTACTCGGATGTCCGAACTGAGCAGCAGGAGTCAGCGCAGCACAAGGAGCGGATTGATCAAAGGCTTTACCGGTATCCCAAGGGCGCCCCATTTTCTTAGCCTCACCCTGTAAGTCACGACGTGTCATATCCAGACCAACACCGTAACCATATACATGCTCTAGCGCTTTATCCGCAGAAATATTGGCGCCACCCTTGCCGATAGCAACAACCATCTCAATCTCATGATGAACATCGTTCGACAGATTGGGGTATTGCATATCCTTGCCATCCGTCACGATCGAGTTGGCTGGCTTCATAAAAAAGAATGGGGGTTCACGATCGGGATCATGGCCCATCTCGCGTGCATGGTCAGCATAGTTACGACCAACACAATAGATGCGATTCACAGCAAATCGACGGGTGTCACCCACCACTGGAAGTGATGGGATGATTGGTGGATCAATGACGTATGCAGTGCTCATAAAAGCCTTTCTAATGGGTGCCAAATTTTGTATTAATTATTTTGTAAATGAATTATGACACTACTTAAAAGAAGGTCATTTTGGATCTTTGGTATTCAGCTTCAGAAGCAAAATGCTGAAGGCCAGGGCAAAGGTCAAGGCATTCGCCAGAATTAATGGCCAAGTCTCAATCATGAGGCCATAAATAAGCCATAAACCTACCCCAGCGGTAAACAGGCTATACATTCCTACCGAGATCCCGGAAAGGTCGCGGGTACGCCACGATTGAATAGCCTGAGGAAGAAAAGCAATCGTCGTTAGAAACGCAGCGCAATAGCCAATAATCTCTATCTGATGTGGCTGTAAATTCATACGCTGATAGGTTCTTATTACGGCTTCTTATTCAAGCCAGCTTTACGTGTTTCAATCTCTTTGTTAATTGCAGCTATAGTTTTGGCATCGGGAGTCTTCCAGCTACCCCCCGCTTTATTAGCCATGTATGCCACAGCATCAGAGAAGCCCTCTACTGTGAGGTTGGGATTACCGCCCTTAGCAGGCATAGCCCTGACACCAACATAAGCATGCGCTGTCAGGGTGACTTGTCCCTCAGCAATCAAAGGAGCCCACTTAGCTTTATCACCCAGCTTGGGTGCATTTAAGACCCCAGAGCCATGACAGGCAGCACAAACTTGTTTATAGGTATTCTCACCAGGCTCGGCAAAGGCAGAAAAGCTTAGAAAACCAGCAGCAAGAATCCAAGGGCGAAGAGATAAATTCATAAGGACTTCCAGAAGATGTTAAAAGTTCATCCCGACAATGTATCTCAAATTTACAATGAATGCCTTGCTAGGCGCTAGGCTAGGCCAAAATAGCTTGCAACCGTATAAGTGATAAAGGCTGCTAGGTAGGCCAAGCTAAACAGGTAGCCCAGCATTATGGCAGGGATCTTCCAGCCACCGGTCTCTCTTTTGACTGCTGCAATGGTTGAAAGGCATTGAGGAGCAAAGACAAACCAAGCCAAAAGAGATAAGGCTGTTGCCAAACTCCAGCCTTTAGAAATCAATGGCACTAAGGCATCTGCTGCATCGACCGCGGAACTCGATAGTGCATACACTGTTGCCAAAGAGCTTACCACCACTTCACGGGCTGCCATCCCCGGCACCAAGGCAATGCTAATTTGCCAATTAAATCCAATCGGCTTAAACACTACCGCCAAGGCCTGCCCCATCATTCCAGCAATACTGTATTGGATAGGAGAGCCAGTTGCATTTTCTGGAGGAAGTGGAAAACTCGAGAGCGCCCACAGACAGACCGTCATGATTAGAATAATTCCACCAACGCGACGCAAGAAAATTTCAGCACGCTGCCAAAGACCAAGCGCCAAATTACCTAAGCGTGGCAAGTGATAGCTCGGCAACTCCATCATCAAGGCATTGAGTTGAAACTTTTCACTGGTAAAGCGTTTGAGAATCCAAGCTACAGCCATAGCACCAGTAATACCTGCAACATAGAGTAAGAATAAAACCAGGCCTTGCAAATCTAATCCTGCCCACAATTTACGCTTAGGAATAAAGGCGGAAATTAATAAAGCATATACAGGCAAACGTGCTGAGCAAGTCATCATCGGCGCAATCAAGATCGTCACTAAACGATCGCGTGCATTGGAGATGCTGCGCGTCGCCATGATTCCAGGGATGGCACAGGCAAAGCTAGATAACAGAGGGATAAACGATCTGCCTGATAGACCAACCCGCCCCATCAGTCGATCTAATAGATAAGCAGCTCGTGGGAGGTAGCCTGATTCTTCCAGAATCAGAATAAAGAAATAC
>NZ_NCJB01000146.1:0-5649 GCF_002282275.1 Polynucleobacter sp. 39-46-10
AGCGGGGCAATCCATTCCTCGTTAAATCAGGCATTCTCAAGCAAGGCTTCATGCACATAAAAAACAGCATCATTATTGCGACAAGAAATTAGAGACTAAAACTATGAATCACCCAAAACCCTCTGGAGAGATCCAGGCTGTTGCGATAGCAACTGCAGATGACTTAAGGGAAACCATTCGTCGCAAAAGCAAGCTAAAGGGGCGTCAAGCAGATGATGCCTCCTTAGCGGAAGTTCGCCAGTTAATTGGTGATGCACCTCATCGCCGTGATTTACTGATTGAGAATTTACATAAGCTCAATGATGAATATCGTGCTTTGCATGATCGTCATTTAGTTGCCCTCGCAAAAGAAATGAATTTGCCGATGGCTGAAGTCTACGAAGTTGCTACTTTCTATCATCACTTCGAAGTGGTGCGCGGCAATGATCCGGTTGCTGATATCACTGTGCGCGTATGTGATGGCATCGCTTGCGAATTAGCTGGCGCACAAAACCTATTGGCAAAGTTGCCATCCATCTTAGGTAATCCCAAAGTTAAAGTAGTTGCTGCACCATGTGTAGGCCGTTGTGAGCAAGCACCTGTAGCAGTTGTGCATCAGTACCCAGTATTGTTTGCCACTACCGACAAAGTTAGTGCTGCCGTCAAAAATAATCTGACCAACCAACCAATGGCTAAGGACAGCGCCAATTTTGATCCAGCAGCATTAGCTGAAAAAGGTGTATCTCCTCAAGGTGAAAATCAAGCGGTCTCTCCTGACTATGTTGGCTATGAGTCTTATTGCGCGCAAGGTGGATATGCTTTAGCCAAAGAAATTATTGACGGTAAAAAAGATGCTGAGAGCATCATCAAAGCCATGGAAAATTCTGGCCTTCGTGGTCTCGGTGGCGCAGGTTTCCCTGCGGGGCGTAAGTGGCGTATTGTGAAGGACCAAGCTGCACCGAAGTTGATGGCAGTTAACATTGACGAAGGTGAGCCCGGCACATTTAAAGACCGTACTTACTTAGAGCGTGATCCCCACCGTTTCTTAGAAGGTTTGCTGATTGCAGCTAATGTAGTGGGTATTGATGCTTGTTATATTTATCTGCGTGATGAGTATCACGGTTGCCGAGAATTGCTTGAAGCAGAGTTAGCTAAGTTAAAGGCTAGCCCCCCATTTAAGTTGCCATTGATTGAGTTGCGTCGCGGTGCTGGTGCTTACATTTGCGGTGAAGAATCCGCCATGATTGAAAGTATCGAAGGTAAGCGCGGCGAACCTCGCATGCGTCCTCCCTATATTGCGCAAGTTGGATTGTTTGGTCGTCCAACACTAGAGCACAACTTTGAAACTCTCTATTGGGTGCGTGACATTGTTCAGCGTGGCCCTGAGTGGTTTAGCTCTTTTGGCCGCCATGATCGTAAAGGTTTGCGTAGCTATAGCGTCAGCGGCCGAGTGAAGAGCCCTGGCGTGAAGCTAGCGCCTGCTGGCATCACTATTCAGGAATTGATTGATGAGTACTGTGGCGGCATGCAAGATGGTCATCAGTTCTATGGCTACTTGCCAGGCGGCGCTTCTGGCGGCATCTTGCCAGCAACCATGAATGACATCCCGCTTGACTTTGATACCTTGCAGCCCTATGGATGCTTTATTGGTTCGGCTGCGGTAATGGTCTTTGGAGATAAGGACAAAGCACGAGATATGGCGCTTAACGTCATGCACTTTTTCGAGCATGAGAGTTGCGGTCAGTGCACGCCATGTCGTGTTGGTACAAGTAAGGCCGCCAAGCTTATGCAGTCAAAGTCTTGGGATAAAGAAACCTTAGAGGACTTAGCTACTGTAATGGTTGATGCCTCCATCTGTGGTCTAGGTCAAGCTGCGCCTAATCCAATTCGCTGTATTGCTAAATATTTCCCGCAAGAAGTTGCTTAATCAGCGACAAATTACTAAGGGAAAAACGAGACAAATATGAACGCACCAGTAAATCCTAAAGAACTTGAGTTGCAAACCGTAGAGTTCAAGCTAGATGGTCAAACCATCGTTTCTTACGAAGGTGAGACCATTCTCAAGGCGGCTAAACGCCATGGTATTGATATTCCACATCTGTGCTTTAAAGACGGTTACCGTCCTGACGGTAACTGCCGCGCTTGCGTTGTGGAGATTAATGGCGAGCGCACCTTAGCACCAAGTTGCTGTCGGAGCGCAACTCCTGGCATGGAAGTCAAAGCCAATAGCGAGCGTGCATTGAAGAGTCAAAAGCTCGTGTTGGAGATGCTCTTATCTGATATGCCCGATGAAGGATTTAAGTGGGTTGGCGATACCAAGGAAGAAGAGCAAAAAAATCAACACGGTGAGCTCAGCACTTGGGCTGCCCGTATGGATGTTACCGTCCGTCCTGAGCTCAAGGCATTGCGCCGTGAAAAAGTGAGCAATGACGTTTCTCATCCAGCGATGGCTGTGAACCTAGATGCTTGTATTCAATGTAATCGTTGCGTGCGTGCTTGCCGTGAAGAGCAGGTGAATGATGTGATTGGCTATGCAATGCGTGGCGCGCATAGTGAGATCATATTTGATCTGAATGACCCAATGGGCGACAGTACTTGTGTTGCTTGTGGAGAGTGTGTGCAGGCTTGCCCAACAGGCGCATTAATGCCTAAGGGTTTGATCGGCTCACAAACCGTGGATCGCAAAGTAGATTCAGTATGTCCTTTCTGTGGTGTCGGTTGTCAAATTACTTATAACGTTAAAGATGAAAAGATTGTTAGCGTTGAGGGTCGTGACGGCCCTGCAAATCACAATCGTCTTTGTGTTAAAGGTCGTTTTGGTATGGACTATATCCATAATCCACAGCGCTTAACTAAGCCGCTGATTCGTAAGGCTGGCGTTGCTAAAGATGAAGCCTTGCTTGAAGGCAATCAAGATTGGTCAAACATCTTCCGTGAAGCAACTTGGGAAGAGGCGCTGGAAGTTGCTGGCGGTGGTCTTAAGAAGCTCAAAGATCAATACGGCAATAAGGTCTTAGCTGGCTTTGGCTCTGCTAAAGGTAGCAATGAAGAAGCGTATTTATTCCAGAAGCTGGTGCGCACTGGCTTTGGTAGCAATAACGTGGACCACTGTACCCGTCTATGCCACGCATCATCTGTTGCTGCGCTATTAGAAGGCGTTGGTTCTGGTGCAGTAAGTAATCAAGTAAACGATGTTGAGCACTCTAGCTTGATCTTGTTGATTGGATCGAATCCAACAGCGAATCATCCAGTAGCAGCTACTTGGTTCAAGAACGCCGCTAAGCGTGGAGCAAAGATTGTGTTGTGTGATCCACGCAAGACAGATATTGCTAAGCATGCCTGGCGTACGATGCAGTTCAAGCCGGATAGTGATGTTGCCATGCTTAATGCCATGATTTATACGGTTATTGAAGAAGGTCTGGCTGATAAAGAATTTATTGCTAATCGCGCGAATAATTTTGAAGCTCTCAAAGAAAATATCAAGGGTTATAGCCCAGAAGCAATGGCGCCAATCTGCGGTATTCCGGCGGAGACTTTGCGTGAAGTAGCGCGTGAGTTTGCCACTACGAAGTCTGCAATGATTTTGTGGGGTATGGGTGTAAGCCAACACGTTCATGGAACTGACAATGCTCGTTGCTTAATTGCATTAGTCAGCATCACTGGGCAAATTGGTAAACCAGGATCTGGTTTGCATCCATTGCGTGGGCAAAATAACGTACAGGGTGCTAGTGATGCTGGCTTGATTCCGATGATGTTCCCGAACTATCAACGCGTTGATAACCCAGAGGCGCATGCTTGGTTCGAGAAGTTCTGGGATACCCCATTAGATAAGAAGCCAGGTTATACCGTTGTAGAAATCATGCATAAGATTACTGCACCTGATAGTGATCCCGATAAGATTCGCGGCATGTATGTTGAGGGTGAAAACCCGGCGATGAGTGATCCTGATTTGAATCATGCCCGCCATGCTTTAGCTTCATTGGATCTCTTGGTGGTGCAGGACATCTTTATGACTGAGACAGCATTGCTGGCGGACGTTGTATTGCCTGCAAGCGCATGGCCAGAGAAGGTTGGTACTGCAAGCAATACTGACCGTATGGTGCAAATGGGTAAGAAGGCTATTAATCCACCGGGTGATGCGAAGCCTGATTTATGGATTATCCAAGAGATCGCTAAACGCATGGGTCTCAATTGGAATTACCAAGGTCCAGATGATGGTGTTGCAGCAGTTTATGACGAGATGCGTCAAGCCATGCATGCAGCCATTAACGGCATTACTTGGGAGCGCCTTGAAAAAGAATCCAGCGTCACTTACCCATGCCTATCTGCTGAAGATCCAGGTCGTCCGATTGTATTTAATGACAAGTTTGATACCAAAGATGGCAGGGTGAAGCTAGTGCCAGCCGATATCATTCCGGCGAATGAGCGCCCAGATTCGGAGTACCCATTTGTATTGATTACTGGCCGTCAGTTAGAGCATTGGCATACTGGCAGTATGACGCGCCGCGCTACTGTATTAGATGCGATTGAGCCTATGGCTACCGTTTCTATGCATGGCGAGGATATGACTCAGCTGGGGGTTATTGCTGGCGATGTCATTACAGTTCAGTCGCGACGTGGTGAAGTGGCAATTCATGTGCGTAGAGATGATGGCACGCCTCGTGGCGTCATCTTTATCCCATTTGCTTACTTTGAGGCGGCAGCCAACCTCATCACCAATCCGGCCTTAGATCCATTTGGCAAGATCCCAGAATTTAAATACTGTGCTGTCAAGCTAGTCAAAGGTGGTCAAGCTTCAGTGTTTATGGGATACGGTACTAATGATTCCTCAAGACAATTGGGGAGTGCTATCTCTTAATAACTTCTTGCCTATGTAAAAAAGGTTCCTATTACGGAGCCTTTTTTATTTTGTATTAGCAAATCTATCATGTACATCAACGGGGATGCTGCAGTGCATGATGAATTGATTAAATATTAGAAGAACAGAGTTATATAAGGGATAGTAGCTATTGCAACCCCAGACTAGATGACTAATATAGACAAATTATTATTAGAAAGTAAGGAGATAGTGCATGTTAAAGATTCTTGTTCCGTTATTTGCGTCAGCTGTTTTAGCTACCAATGTTTATGCGGCCGACCCCATTACTATTAAATTCAGTCACGTTGTCACCGAGAACACCCCAAAAGGTCAGGCTGCTCTGAAATTCAAAGAGCTTGCTGAAAAGAAGTTGCCCGGTTTAGTCAAAATTGAAATATTCCCAAATTCCCAGCTTTTTGGTGACGGTAAAGAAATGGAAGCCCTGTTATTGGGTGACGTACAAATTATTGCGCCTTCTTTATCTAAATTTGACCGCTTTAGTAAACAGGTTCAAGTGTTTGATTTGCCTTTCATCTTTAAGGATCCTGAAGCAGTTGATCGTTTCCAGTCTAGCCCGGACGGCCAAGCTTTGTTGAAGTCAATGGAGAAAAAGGGAATTCTTGGTTTGGCTTACTGGCATAACGGCATGAAGCAGTTGTCAGCCAACAAAGATATTCTCCTGCCTGATTCTGTTAAGGGTCTCAAGTTCCGTATTCAACCCTCTGCATTGCTTGAGGCGATTTTTAAGCAGTTAGGTGCAAGCCCACAGAAAATGGCATTCTCTGAGGTGTACCAAGGCTTACAAACCGGCG
>NZ_NCJB01000147.1:0-5647 GCF_002282275.1 Polynucleobacter sp. 39-46-10
CCTTAGCTAAAATTCCCCAATGCATATTCATATCTTGGGCATTTGCGGTACTTTCATGGGCGGCATTGCCGCAATCGCTCGGCAGGCCGGACATCGCGTAACTGGCTGTGATGCCAACGTCTATCCACCAATGAGCACGCAACTTGAGGCTCAGGGTATTGAGCTCATTGAGGGATTCTCGCCCGACCAATTATTACAGTTTGAGACTATGCCTGATTTATTTGTAATCGGTAACGTCGTTTCTCGTGGCAATCCGCTGATGGAGGCCATCCTGAATCAAGGGCTTCCTTACACATCTGGACCCCAGTGGCTTGGTGAGCAAGTATTGTTTGATAGGCATGTATTGGCTGTTGCTGGCACTCACGGTAAAACGACTACCTCTGCCATGTTGGCCTGGATCTTAGAATTTAATGGCTATCAACCAGGATATTTAATTGGTGGAGTGCCATTGAATTTCACGGTATCGGCTCGTCTGGGTGAGAGCAAATACTTTGTGATCGAGGCAGATGAATACGACACCGCCTTTTTTGATAAGCGTAGTAAGTTTGTTCACTATCGTCCGCGCACCGCTTTATTAAACAATCTTGAGTTTGATCATGCCGATATTTTTGCTGACCTGGCTGCAATCGAAACGCAGTTTCATCATTTAGTCCGTACGGTGCCGGGAAATGGTCTTGTGGTTGTGAATGGTGAAGAGCCTGCGCTAGAGAGAGTGATTACTCGAGGTGCTTGGGCGCCTGTTGAAAAGTTTGGTCAAGATAAACACAATGCTTGGTCTCTGATTTCTAAAGAGGCGGATGGCTTCATTGCTTTGCAGGATGGTAAAGAGGTAGCAACGGTGACCTGGGCCCCAGGCTCTGGTGTCATGGGTCGACATAATCAACTTAATGCATTGGCAGCGATTGCTTCTGTAAACCATATTGGCATTGCTCCAGCTGATGCGGCACGTGCTCTTGCTGAGTTTAAGAATGTGAAACGTCGCTTAGAAACGATTGGCGTGGCAAATGAGGTGACGGTCTACGATGATTTTGCTCATCACCCAACTGCAATTATTACTACGGTAGATGGCTTGCGTCGTCGCGTAGGGCAGTCTCGAATTTTGGCAGTATTAGAACCGCGTTCTAATACGATGAAACTCGGCGTGATGAAGGCGCAACTACCCAATAGCTTAGGGGCAGCTGATAAGATTTTTGCTTATGGGGCTAGTGCTGGTAAAGATTCCTTAGGTTGGGACTTAAATGAAGTCTTAGCACCATTAAATGCCAAAGAAAAAGATCGTGCCTTGGCCTTTGATGATTTAAGTGCATTGGTAGATGCAGTGGCAAAAGAAGCAAAGCCTGGCGATCACATTTTGGTGATGAGTAATGGCGGTTTTGGTGGCGTGCATCAAAAAATATTGACCGCAATACAAGAGAAAGCAAAGTAATGAGTATGAGACTAAAAGATAAAGTAGCCATCATTACCGGGGCCGCAAAAGGGATTGGCTTTGCAACGGCAAAACGCTTTGCACAAGAGGGTGCAAAAGTCATGATCACGGATGTGAGCCCTGATGCAGTGAAGGCTGCAGTTGATCTCATTCCTGGCTCGGAAGCTTTTGTCATGAACGTGACTGATCGTGCAAGTGTTGAAGCAGCTGTTGATCAAATCATGCAGCGTCACGGGCGCATCGATATTTTGATTAACAATGCTGGCATCACACAAGATGCACGCTTAGTCAAAATGACGGAAGCGCAATTTGATACGGTGATTGATGTCAATCTCAAGGGTGTATTCAATTGCACGCAATTGGTTGTACCGCATATGTTGGAGGCGGGCAAAGGGGCTGTCGTTAATGCTTCTAGTGTTGTGGGTATTTATGGAAACTTTGGACAGACAAACTATTCAGCAACGAAGTTTGGTGTGATTGGATTCACTAAAACTTGGGCGCGTGAATTAGGTCCAAAAGGTATTCGGGTAAATGCAGTGTGCCCAGGCTTTATTGCCACTGAGATGGTCAAAGCTATGCCAGAAAACATCCTAAAGGATATTGAAAGACGCAGCTGGCTGGGTCGCCTAGGTACTCCCGAAGAAATGGCGAACGTGTATTTATTCTTGGCGAGCGATGAAGCTAGTTATGTCAATGGCGTTGCACTTGAGGCCAGCGGCGGGATCTCTCTCTAAGCATGCATCTTTTATATGAAGAGGGTGGTGACATCAAGGTCGCCACAGTCCAGTCCGCCTCCGGCGCCGGAGACGCTGAGTCTTGGCAAGCAACCAGCCTATCTGGGAAAAAGATCAAACTAAAAGCTAAAGAAGTTTGGTTACGCTTTGATAAGCCAGAGCCACAGACATTAATGGATGAGGCAAATGCTTTATCTCAAGAGATTGATCTGCAGTTCTTATGGGACTGTGCACCTGATGAAGAATTTGGTTTAGTGGATGTTGCCCATGAGTACTTTGGTGCGCAGGCAAGTATTCCGCAACAAACTGCATTAGCGATTGCTTTGCAGGGTGCGCCAGTATTCTTCCGTCGCAAAGGGCGTGGGCGTTTTCAGCGAGCGCCATTAGAGCAGTTGCAAGCCGGTTTGGCTGCGCTTGAGCGCAAGCAAAAGGAACTGGAGCAGCAAGCTGCATGGCAACAAGAGTTGGTGGCTGGCGTGTTTCCAGAGACGCTCCAGTCTCAAGCAAATCAATTATTGTTTTCTCCCGATAAAAATACCTCAGCTTACAAGGCATTAATTGCTGCTTGCACTGAGTCAGGAGAATCTCCTGCCCAATTGATGATCCGCTGTGGCGCGATTGATTCACCCTTGCAATATCACCAAGGCATGTTTTTAAAGGCCCATTTTCCTCAGGGTGCCGCACATGAACCAAGCTTGGTTGTGGATCAGAGTGTATTAGACGTCGTCATTTCAGAATTACCTTTAGCTGAAGTGAGCGCTTTCTCGATTGATGATTCGGGTACTACTGAGATTGATGATGCTTTATCGGTTACTGCACTTGAGGGTGGCGGACATCGCATTGGTATTCATATCGCTGCCCCTGGTTTGGTGATCGCTAAGGATGATGCTTTGGATAAGGTCGCACGCACGCGTATGTCGACCGTGTACTTTCCTGGCGACAAAATTACGATGTTGCCCGATGCGGTGATTGCCCAGTTCTCATTGGATGAGGGTGCCGCTCGACCAGCTTTATCGATCTATGTAGATATCGATGCAACTGGAGTCGTAGATAAAGAGACGCTGCAGTTACGTGCTGAGATGGTTCCCATGGGATCAAATCTTCGTCTGGAAAATTTAGAGCATTTGGTGACGGAGGAAACTCTGGCTGATGAATCATCTGACTATGCGTATCGTCAAGAGCTCAGTGTGTTGTGGACTGCAGCAAAGTTATTGCATGCAGGGCGTCAAGAGCAGCGCGTCGCCAATGGATTGCGTGCTGAGCAATTAGGAGTTTTGGATCCTAACGCTTTAGCAAGAGACTTTCATTTTCAAATCAAAGAAGTGGATGGTGCGCAGCGAGTCGAGATTACTCCTCGTCAGCGCGGTTCCATCCTCGATACCATCGTTGCCGAGTGGATGATTTATTGCAATAGTGCCTCAGGGCGCTTACTGGCAGATCATGGGGTACCTGGTTTGTTCCGCACCCAAAAGGGTTGGGGCCCTTTGCGTACACGTATGCAGACGACACCTGGCCCTCATGAAGGATTGGGTTTGGAGTATTACGCTTGGTGTACATCGCCATTGCGTCGCTATTCAGATTTAGTGAATCAGTGGCAGTTAATTGCGATAGCAAAACATGGCATCACCGCCAAGATGGCAGCGCCATTCCCGCCGAGAGATTCCGCCTTAATGGGTATTGCTGCCGACTTTGAAGCTTGCTATTCAGCGTATGGTGAATACCAGGACCGTCTTGAGAAATATTGGTGCTTACGCTGGGTTTCTCAGGATGAAGTTCCTAAACAAGTTTTTGTGAGGCATCTCAAAGAAGGAATGTCGCGTGTTGAACCTATTCCACTGCATTTACCAATCCCGGAATTGGCTACCCACCCGCGTATGACCAGAGCCGAAGTGAGTATTGCTGACGTAGATCTCCTGCAACTGACTGCGGGGGTAAGAGTGCTTCATGTCGAGACACCAGAAGTTCCTGAGAGTGATGCAAGTCCAACCTAGGTTTGCTCAGTTAGTGGCGCGCTTAGGTGGGGGTTGGAATCGCTATCCATTTGCTTATGCGCTGGGCCTCTCTATTCTGGCTCACCTTATCTTTTTATCCTTTCGCTGGGGCATTGGAGAAATAGAAAATCGTCGTTTAAATACCCCGCTGAGCGTTGTTTTGGTGAATGCTAGCAATCAAGTGGCGCCCAAGGAGGCAAATAAATTGGCGCAAGCGAATTTGCATGGAGGGGGCAATGCTGCTAATCAAGATGCCAGTGCGCTTCATCGCGCAAGACTTGGTGCAGATGCCCGCCTAGAAGTTTTAGAGAAACAGCAAAAACAAATGCTAGCTAAGCTTGAAGCAGAGCGAGCACTAGCAGGTGGTCGTAAAAGTGGTGATGAGCAAAAAGCAGTATCCCAGTTGAACTCTTTAGAAGCTGAGCTGGCCAAGCGTTTGCAGGCCAATGGCCGCGAACCCCGACGTAAGGTCTTGACTGGAGCTAGCACCAAGGCGGTTGTATTTGCGCAGTATTACGATGCTATGCGTCAAAAAATCGAGACCTATGGGAGTGCATTTTTCCCACGAGCAAACGGGCGCCCTCTTTACGGCAGTTTGGTGATTGTGGTGAGTGTCGATGCTCAGGGGCGGATTACTAATAATGCTCAGGGTAAAGATGGTCTGAGTATTGGGCGTAGTTCTGGCAATCCCGAGTTAGATCGTCAGGCTTTAGCGATTGTGCGTGCTTCTGCCCCCTTTGGAATTTTCTCTACAGAAATGCGCAATCAGATTGATATCTTGGACTGGGTATCTACTTTTGATTTCACAAGAGATGGATCTGATCGCTTAGATCTACGCCCGTAATTCAGTAGACCTCACTCAATTTCGCTTATCCTGTAGTCACTATGAGTCAAGCTACTTCCGCCGATTTGCATATCAATCCTACCGACTTTCCCGGAGTGGATGTTTATGCGGTCGCGGGTAATCCAATTTCGCACAGTAAATCACCCGTCATCCATAAGCGGTTTGCTGAGCAGTCAAATCAAAAAATACACTACGGTCGTTTACAGCCTGCACTTGATGAATTCAAAATCGCTGCGCAAGCCTTCTTTGCCGCTGGTGGTAAAGGTATGAATGTCACTGTGCCATTTAAATTAGATGCTCAGGCTTTTGCAGATGTATTAACACCGCGTGCGCAGCTCGCTGGCGCTGTAAATACTCTACGCATTGAAGATGGAAAAATTTTTGGTGACAATACTGATGGCGCTGGTTTAGTTAGAGACCTATTGGCGCAGGGTATTCAGATTAAAGGAGCTCGAATCCTATTATTGGGGGCGGGCGGCGCTTCTCGCGGAGTGCTTGGCCCATTGCTAGAGCAGTCTCCCAAAAAGCTGATCATTGCCAATCGATCAAATGCCAAGGCCGGTGAACTGGTTCACTTGTTTAGTGATGTAGCTGGCTCCTTTAATGTTGCGCTACAAGCAGTCTCATTAAGTGATCTTGAGGATGCTGGTAA
>NZ_NCJB01000148.1:0-5637 GCF_002282275.1 Polynucleobacter sp. 39-46-10
CAAAGCTCTTAGCTGAAAATAATTTACCTGTAGTGGAAGTGTCTTCACTCACCAAGTTCCCAGAGATGTTAGACGGCCGCGTAAAGACCTTGCATCCTATGGTGCATGGTGGCTTGTTGGCTCGTCGAGACTTCCCTGAGCATATGGCTGCTTTGAAAGAACATGGTATCGATACGATCGACATGCTAGTTATTAATCTCTATCCGTTTAATGAGACCGTTGCTAAAGCCGATTGCTCATTTGAAGATGCGGTTGAAAATATTGATATTGGTGGCCCAGCCATGTTGCGTGCTGCCGCCAAGAATCATCAAGATGTGACGGTGCTCATTTCACCAGAAGACTACGCGCCTGTACTTGAAGAAATGAAAGTCAATCAGAACGTGGTTTCCTATAAAACTAATTTAGCTCTAGCTAAAAAGGTATTTGCCCATACCGCTCAATACGACGGCGCGATTGCCAATTATTTATCTGCATTAGGTGATGATCTCGATCACAAGAAACGTTCTGCCTATCCAGAAACCTTACACCTTGCCTTTGAAAAAGTACAAGAGATGCGTTATGGGGAGAACCCACACCAATCAGCTGCTTTTTATAAAGATATCTATCCGGTTGATGGTGCGCTTGCCAATTACAAGCAACTACAAGGTAAAGAGCTCTCCTACAACAACATCGCTGATGCTGACTCTGCCTGGGAATGCGTCAAGAGCTTCACTGGCAGTACTGGTGGTGCCGCAGCCTGCGTCATTATTAAGCATGCCAACCCTTGCGGCGTAGCCGTTGCAGCTAACGGCCTCGAGGCTTATCAAAAAGCATTTAAAACCGACCCAAGCTCTGCCTTCGGTGGAATTATTGCCCTCAATGTGCCATGTGACGGTGCCGCAGCTGAGGCAATTTCCAAACAGTTTGTAGAAGTATTAATTGCGCCTAGTTTTAGCGATGAAGCAAAGGCTATATTTGCTGCTAAACAAAATGTGCGTCTCTTAGAGATTCCTCTGGGCACTGCGTTTAATACTTTTGACTTCAAACGCGTTGGCGGCGGATTGCTAGTTCAGTCTCCTGATGCGAAAAACGTCCTTGAAAACGAAATGCGTGTTGTAAGTAAGCGTCTTCCAACTCCAAGCGAAATGCATGACATGATGTTTGCATGGCGCGTTGCCAAGTTTGTGAAGTCAAATGCAATTGTGTATTGCGCTAAGGGCATGACGCTTGGTATTGGTGCTGGTCAAATGAGTCGCGTCGATTCCGCTCGCATGGCAAGCATTAAGGCAGAGAACGCAGGTCTGAGCCTGAAAGGCTCGGCAGTTGCTAGCGATGCCTTCTTCCCATTCAGAGATGGCTTGGATGTCGTTGTAAATGGTGGTGCAAGCTGCGCCATCCAGCCTGGTGGCAGCATGCGTGATGATGAAATTATTGCGGCGGCCAATGAGCATGGCATTGCCATGATCTTTACTGGCACACGTCACTTCCGACACTAAGCACCCATGCGCTGGATAGGAATCGACCCAGGTCTACGAACAACGGGTTTTGGCGTTATTGATGTTGATGGCCAAAAGCTGAGTTACGTAGCCTCTGGGACGATTGAGAGTGGCGACCCAGCACAAGGACTTCCTGAGCGACTGGGAATCTTGTATGCAGGCATTAAAGAAGTTCTAGAGACATACCACCCAGAGCAAGCTGCTATTGAAGAAGTATTCCTGAACGTCAATCCTCGCTCTACATTGATGCTAGGTCAGGCACGAGGTGCAGTGATTGCAGCTCTAGTGTCCGACAAGCTCCCAGTCGCAGAGTTCAGTGCACTTAGGGTAAAGCAGTCCATCGTCGGAACTGGAAGAGCCACCAAACCTCAGGTGCAAGAAATGGTCAAGCGTTTGCTACGCCTAAGCCGCGCCCCTGGTACAGATGCAGCCGATGCATTAGGGGTGGCGATTTGCGCTGCGCATCATGCCCAGATTCCGAAAGCCATTACTGCCGCCCTTATGCCCAAAAAGAGTAGTAAGAAATAACAATACAAACAGGTTAAGATCTTTACATGATTGGTCGCATTCAAGGAATTCTCGTTTCGGTTCACCCACCTCGCCTCTTGGTAGATTGCCAAGGCGTTGGTTATGAGATCGATGTGCCCATGAGTACCCTGTACCAATTGCCAGAGACTAATCAAAAAATTACACTTCTCACGCACTTTCAAGTACGAGAAGATGCGCAGCAACTTTTTGGCTTTGCTACAGAAACAGAGCGCGAAGCTTTTAGACAACTGATCAAAATTAGCGGTGTTGGATCGCGGACTGCCCTTGCAGTACTTTCCGGCATGAGTGTCAATGAATTAGCTCAAGCCATTGCAATGCAAGAAGCGGGACGCCTGACTCAGGTTCCTGGCATTGGGAAAAAGACTGCCGAGCGTCTTTGCCTCGAGCTCAAAGGGAAGCTAGCTCCAGATTTAGGAATTGTGGGTGGCAAGCCCCAGACAATTGAAGCCAGCAGTGAAATATTGCAGGCACTCTTGGCGCTAGGTTATTCAGAAAAAGAAGCGCATCTTGCCCTCAAACAAATACCGCCTGACACTACCGTTTCAGATGGTATTCGCATGGGCCTCAAATACCTCTCGAAGTCTTCATAACTAAGCACTCAAACACCACTACACTTGCAGTATGGCAATCCACACCGAAGATCTCAGCTCAATTCCCGAAGATTTACCTGAAGCCAATGACCGTATCGTTAGCGGCGCGGCAGGTAATTCTGAAGCCGTCTTTGAAAGAGCCTTGCGCCCAAAACAGTTGGATGAGTATGTTGGTCAAACCAAGGCTCGCGCTCAACTAGAAATCTTTATTACTGCAACGAGAGCCCGACAAGAGGCTCTCGATCACGTACTACTTTTTGGCCCTCCTGGCCTTGGTAAAACTACCCTAGCCCACATCATTGCTAGAGAACTAGGCGTGAACTTGCGCCAAACTAGCGGCCCCGTTCTGGATAGACCTGGCGATCTTGCTGCATTACTTACCAATTTGGAAGCAAACGATGTGCTCTTTATTGATGAGATTCATCGACTCTCTCCAGTAGTTGAGGAGATTCTCTATCCAGCACTAGAAGACTACAGCCTGGACATCATGATTGGTGAGGGGCCTGCAGCGCGCAGCGTCAAAATTGATCTCAAGCCATTTACCTTAATCGGTGCAACTACTCGTGCCGGTATGCTCACTAATCCACTGCGTGATCGCTTTGGTATTGTGGCAAGACTGGAGTTCTACACTACTGAAGAGCTCACCAAAATTATTACGCGCTCTGCCAGCTTACTCAAAGCTGATATTGACCCAGAGGGATCGATTGAGATTGCAAAGCGCGCTAGAGGCACACCACGTATCGCCAATCGCCTACTACGTCGAGTACGTGACTATGCCGAGGTCAAGGGTACCGGCACCATTACCAAGCAAATGGCAGATGCAGCATTAAAAATGCTCGATGTGGACCCAAGTGGTTTTGATGTAATGGACAGGAAATTACTGGAAGCTATCTTGCATAAGTTTGATGGCGGGCCAGTGGGTATTGATAACTTAGCAGCCGCTATTGGCGAAGAGCGTGACACCATTGAAGATGTATTGGAGCCCTACCTGATTCAACAAGGCTACCTACAAAGAACCTCTAGGGGCAGAGTCGCAACACGTCAGGCTTATGAGCATTTTGGCCTAACGCCACCTGCTGGTGATGGCCAGATATCTTGAAATTATTCAGATAAGCTAGAAAAGTTATCAATCCTAGCTTGGTCTATTGGGGTAACTTTTACCAGTTAAATTGCTATAGGCTGCCGCAACCAAAACTAGTATTACAGAATCTATCATTATCGGAAATATTGCATACCGATAATGCATGACATTGCCAAGCACCACAATTAAAGCAATTGCAGCTGCAGGGGGGTGCAAGCAGCGCAAAATAAACATTCCTAAAATAGATAAGCTGGCTGCAAATGACATTGCCATCAGTGGATCGTCCACAAAATGAATTACTGAGATTCCGACTAAAGCAGATAGGGTGTTGCCTGCAATGACTGCCCAAGGTTGGGCCATAGGGCTCTGTGGGAGTACAAAAACCAGTAAAGCGCTGGCACCCAAAGAAGCCATAAGCCATTCATTTACACCACTGAGATCTCCAAGATATCTTGAGATAGTGAGTACAAGTAAAAGACCAGCAAATACTCCAAATACAGATCTAAAGCGCTCTAACCAAGAGACGTGTGGTTGATCTCCACCAAAATAAAAAGCATATTTCTTTAAAAGGTATTTAAGAGAATGTCTCATCGTGATTCACATTTTTCTCTCAAACATTAGTTTCATGTATTGAGGTCTACAGTCAATTTTTTAGTACTACTTAACTAAAGTTACCTTAGCAAACTTACGCTTGCCTACCTGCACTACGTAAGTACCAGTATCAACTTTTAACTGTTTATCGGTAACTGTTGTGCCATCAATCTTTACGCCGTTTTGCTCAATGTTGCGCATCGCTTCAGACGTAGATGGTGCCAAGCCTGCAGCCTTCAAAAGGCTAGCAACCCCCATTGGAGCTCCAGTGAGACTTATTTCTGGGATGTCATCTGGTATTCCGCCTTTAGCGCGATGATTAAAGTCTTCCAAAGCTTTTTCTACGGCAGCTTGCGAATGAAAGCGTGCGACGATTTCTTGTGCGAGCAGCACTTTGCAATCTTTAGGATTTCTACCGGCAGCTACTTCTTGCTTCATCAGGTCAATTTCCGCCATAGGACGGAATGACAGTAATGTGAAGTAATCCCACATCAAGTCATCAGAGATACTCAAAAGTTTGCCGAACATCTCACCAGCAGGCTCGCTAATGCCAATGTAATTACCTTTGGACTTACTCATCTTATCAACGCCATCCAAACCAACCAGTAGCGGCATGGTCAAAATACATTGAGGCTCTTGGCCATACTCACGTTGGAGCTCGCGCCCAACTAAGAGGTTAAATTTCTGATCAGTGCCCCCAAGCTCTAGGTCGCTCTTGAGAGCAACTGAGTCATAACCCTGCATTAGTGGATACAAGAACTCATGCACAGAGATCGGTATCCCACTACGGTAGCGCTTGGTAAAGTCATCACGCTCTAACATTTGTGCAACGGTATAACGTGCCGCTAACTGAATCATGCCGCGTGCACCGAGAGGGTCGCACCATTCACTGTTGTAGCGCACCTCAGTTTTAGCAGGATCAAGCACCATACTGGCCTGACGATAGTAGGTCTGCGCATTGACAGCAATTTCTTCGGCAGTCAGTGGAGGGCGCGTTGCATTACGTCCAGAGGGGTCACCAATCATGCTGGTGAAGTCACCAATCAAGAAAATCACAGTGTGACCTAAATCTTGAAGCTGACGCAATTTATTCAAAACAACCGTATGACCCAAATGAATATCTGGCGCAGTTGGATCTAAACCCAATTTAATACGCAAAGGTGTACCAGTTGCCTGGCTTTTAGCTAGCTTCTGGATCCAGTCAGCCTCGACCAATAACTCGTCACAACCCCTTTTAGTGACTTCAAGGGCTGCAAAAACTTCAGGGGTCAGTGGGTATTTTTGTTCTGGTTTAGCCGTCATGCTGATTGGGTTAGCTTAGTGACTTACTTAGTCGGTTAAATTAGTATTT
>NZ_NCJB01000149.1:0-5632 GCF_002282275.1 Polynucleobacter sp. 39-46-10
TTAAAGGTTACGACTTAAATAGCAAGGCCTTTGCGATTACCAGTGGCATTGAACCTGGTTCGCGCATACTGGCAGAAGGTGCAGTGCTACTAAACGATCGATTTGCAAAGCAGGAAGATTAGTTAAGTGAGCGCCTTTACTTCTTTCATTCGAGGTGTACTTGAAAAACGGGTGCTTGTCATCGTCGGTTCAATTGTGCTTCTCGGTTTGGGAATGTATAGCCTATCTAAGTTGCCAATACAGCCATACCCGGGTGTAGCGCCATTAACGATTCAGGCGATTTCTCAATGGCCTGGCCGAAGCACGACTGAGGTAGAGCAGCAGGTGACCATTCCGGTAGAAAATGCCTTGGCAGGTATACCTGGTCTTCAGGCTTTCCGTTCAGTGTCTTTATTTGGCCTATCAGTTGTAACTCTGAAATTCAACGACACGACGGACCCATTTCAAGCACGTCAACGTTTTATGAGCAGCCTGTCTAATGTGAACTTTCCAGATGGGGTTACTTCCAGCGTTAGCCCGGACTCCGATGCCACTGGTGAGATCATGCGCTATGAGGTGAAGTCTGATTACGCCTCATCATCCCATCTCAAGACACTGCAGAACTACGAGATTTATAAGGAGCTAAAGCAAACCCCTGGGGTTGCGGATGTTTCTTCATTTGGTGGCAAGGTTCGCCAATATCAAGTGATTGTTAGTCCAGAAGGTTTGCAATCGAAGGGCATCACTGTTAATGAATTGATTACCGCTTTAACCAATGCGAATAGCAATACCGGTGGCGGACTATTGCCTAGCGGTGAGCAGCAGTTTGTAGTGCGTGGAGTAGGGCTTTTAAAAAGTATCGATGATATTAAGCGGGTAGTAGTCTCCATTCACAACGGGGTACCGATTCGGATTGGTGATGTGGCGCGTGTAGAAATTGGCAATGCACCACGTTTGGGGATGTTTCAGTTCAACGAGAACCCTGACTCTGTTGAAGGCATTGTTTACTTGCGTCGTGGTGAGAATGCCACTGAAGTACTGGCCCGAGTTCGTAATACGGTTGAGAACATCAACAAACAAATCTTGCCACCCGGAATTGAAGTAAAGCCTTTCTACGACCGCCAAGTGCTCTTGGATATCACCATCGGCACGGTGAAGCACACGCTGTTCTTCGGAATCTCCTTAGTTCTCGCGGTGCTTTTTTTCTTTTTGGGTAATTTACGTGCAGCAGCAGTTGTGGCTGCAGTAATTCCATTGGCTCTGTGCGTATCGTTTATTCAGATGCATTTATGGAGCGTTCCGGCTAACTTGATTTCTCTTGGCGCAATTGACTTTGGTGTAATTGTCGACTCTGCGGTCATCCTGACGGAGAACGTGATGCGCCATCTAGAGGAAGGTGGCAAGCGCCTTAATCAAAGCATTATCTTGGCAACAAGCGAAGTACAGCGCGCCATGATTTATTCGACCGGCATCATTATTGTTGCCTACTCTCCTTTGTTCTTTATGGGCGGAGTAGAGGGCATCATCTTTAAGCCAATGGCATTTACCATGGGCTTTGCCTTGATCGCGGCAATGATCTTAAGTCTGACATTCTTGCCAGCCATGATCTCCTTGGTTTTTGGTGAGAACTTGCATCACAAGCCACCGGGATTCATTACTCGCTTACTTGACGGGTACAAGCCTTTACTCAGAAAATGGATGGATCGCCCATTAACTGTCGTGTCAGTTGCAGTGTTTGTATTGGGTCTGACTTTATTAAGTATTACCCGTCTGGGTACTGCTTTCTTACCAACGCTAGAAGAGAATAATATTTGGCTACGCGTGACTTTGCCCAATACAGTGGATCTCGATTACTCTGTAAAAATTGCTAATCAATTACGCGAGACTTTCTTAAAACAACCTGAGATTGAAAAGGTTGCCGCTCAAATTGGTCGTCCGGATGATGGCACGGATTCCACTGGCGTATTTAATCAAGAATACGGTTTGTATTTAAAGGGTCCCGACAAGATGCCAAGCGGGTCGAGTAAGAAAGACTTGATTACCCATCTAGAAGCGGAGCTCAATAAGATTCCGGGCGTTACTTATAGTTTCTCGCAATACATTCAAGACAACGTGAATGAGGCGCTCTCTGGAGTGAAGGGAGAGAACTCGGTCAAGATTTACGGCACAGACCTTGAGGTTCTAGATCAAAAAGCCCATGAGGTAATTGAGCAACTTAAGAAAATTCGCGGTGTTGCAGACGAGGGTATCCTCAAGGAATTGGGTCAACCAACTTTAAACATTCAGATTGATCGTGAGCGCTCTGCACGTTACGGTATTAACGTCAATGACATTCAAACGTTAGTGGCCAATGCCATTGGTGGTGCAGCGGTGACAAATCTCCTTGAGGATGAAAAGACTTTTGGTATAGCGATTCGCTTAAATGAAGGGAGTCGTAATGACATTGCTGATATTGGCCACCTATTAGTAGATTCACCTAACGGCGCAGCTATTCCTTTGTCGATGGTTGCAACGGTTCAATTAAGTGATGGCCCATTCTTCATCTATCGTGAAGCTGGTAAGCGTTACATCGCGATTAAGTTCAGTGTACGTAACCGTGACTTGGGTAGCGCTGTAGAGGATGCGCAATTCTTAGTCGAGAAGAACATCACCTTGCCGCCAAACTATTCCATTAGTTGGGATGGTCAATTTAATCAAATGAAGCAGGCACAGAAGAAGCTCATGCTGATCGTGCCATTAGCCTTGCTAGGCATCTTCTTATTGCTTGTTAGTGCTTTTGGTAATTTCCGAGACGCAGTCATTGTGATGATTAACGTGCCGTTTGCAGCCATTGGCGGCGTCATTGCTTTGCATCTTGCTGGCGAGACTCTGAGTATTTCCGCCTTCTTTGGATTCTTATCCTTATTTGGGATCGCGATTCAGGACGGGGTGATTTTGATCTCCTTCATCAATAAGACGGCAGCTACCGAGCATCACGCAATGAAAGATGCCATGGTGGAGGGCGCTTCCTTACGAGTTCGCCCAGTACTGATGACTGCGGCACTTTCAGGTCTGGGGCTATTGCCTGCCGCTTTATCCCATTCGATTGGCTCAGAGGCCCAACGCCCCTTAGCCCTAGTAATTGTGGGGGGTATGGTGACGACCACTATTTTGACCCTCTTGGTATTACCAGTAATATATGGATGGTTCAGAGGTCGAGCGCTAAGCCAGATGGCAAAGGCCTAAGGCTACATAGAAAGTATTGATATTCATGAGTGAAAACACAATGCAGCCACATATTCTGATTTCAAATGATGATGGCTATCTTGCTCCTGGTCTTTTGGCCTTGGTCAATGCCATTCGCCCATTGGGTCGTGTAACCGTCATTGCCCCAGAGCAAAATCACAGCGGGGCTTCCAACTCATTGACACTGTCACGACCACTGTCGATTCATCGAGTAGCTGGCGGTGAGCGTGATGGCTTCCTATTTATTAATGGTACGCCAACCGATTGCGTTCATATCGCCATGACAGGATTCTTAGATGAAAAACCGGATCTCGTAGTCTCCGGTATTAATCAAGGCGAGAACATGGGTGAAGATACCCTTTACTCAGGCACTGTAGCTGCCGCAATTGAAGGCGTCATGTTTGGTGTCCCTGGCATTGCTTTCTCACAGATTGATAAAGGCTGGAACCGGATTGATGATGCTGCTAAAGCGGCTCACGATATCGTCGCGCAAATGTTGGCATCTCAGTTGACTCACACCGATGGCGCAGCTACCTTGCTGAATGTGAATATTCCAAATCGTCCCTATGCTGATCTCAATCGCTGGCGGGTAACCCGCTTAGGTAATCGCCATCACTCACAACCAGTAGTGCTTCAAAAGAGTCCGCGTGGTGATGATATTTACTGGATTGGTGCTGCTGGACATGCAAAAGATAGTTCTGAAGGTACCGACTTTCATGCGATTGCTGAAGGGTGTATCTCGATCACACCTATGCAGTTGGATTTGACTCATCATGCGCGTTTAGCTGCGATGCGTGCCAATGGTTGGACCCGCGGTTGAGGCCAGCTGCGGAACGTAATGCCGGTCACCGGCAAGCCTTGGCTGCGAAAGTGCTCGCTGCCGGGGTTAAGCACGGCAAAACATTAGAAGCGATTGCTACGGTTCCTCGTCATGCATTTATGGATGCGGGCATGCATCCTCAAGCCTACGAAGATACTGCTTTGCCTATCGGTCATTCTCAGACGATTTCCAAGCCATCAGTAGTTGCTCGCATGATTGAGCTCTTGCATAAGCCTAAGCAGCAGTTGGGCAAAGTATTGGAAATCGGTACTGGTTGCGGATATCAAGCAGCGGTACTGAGTTTGTTGTCGGATGAGGTGTATTCAATTGAGCGCATTCGTCCTTTGCACGACATGGCTAGAGAGAAGCTACGTCCATTTCGGATCAAAAACCTGCGTCTGATCTATGGTGATGGTATTTTGGGACTCCCCCAAGCGGCCCCCTTTGATGGAATTATTTTGGCAGCTGCTGGATTGGGTATTCCGGATGCCTTACTGGATCAACTGGCTATTGGCGGCCGTCTTGTGGCTCCAGTAGCCAAAAATGAGAAAGAGCAGCAGTTGATTATGGTTGAGCGGATGAGCTCTCAGCGCTATCAAAGAACCGTTCTAGACGAGGTCTTTTTTGTCCCCTTACAATCAGGGGTAGTATGAAAAACCCAATAAACCCTATGTTTAGATATCTTCTATTGCTTCTGGCAATTGCTACTTTGGCATTCAATGTCGGTTGCTCGACCACACCTAGGGCTAAGCCAGCGAATGTGGTTGATCGAAGTGGTGGAGCTAGTGAGCCTACACCGCCTGGATACTATCGCGTCAAACGTGGCGATACTCTGGCTCGGATTGCTTTAGATAATGGACAATCTCCGCGAGATTTAGCGCAGTCGAATAATTTATCCAACCCAAACTTAATTGAAGTGGGTGACCTCATTTTGGTAAGGCCTCCAGCTAGCAGCAAATTAACTGTTAAGCCAATTCCAAAAACGGCTAGTGATACTCCGAAAGCAGATGCACCAAAGATGGATGCTGCCAAAGAAGCCCCTAAAGAAATCGTTGCAGAGCCGGGGATTCGTTTGTCATGGCCAGCTAAAGGCAAGGTCACTGAAGAATTCAGTGAGAAGACTAAAGGCATTGATATCGCTGGTAAGTTAGGGGAACCTATTACCGCAGCATCGGATGGTAAAGTGGTTTACGCTGGTAATAGCTTGCGTGGCTATGGCAACCTTGTCATTATCAAACACGACAACACATATCTCACAGCTTATGCCCATAACCGTATGCTCTCAGTAAAAGAGGGTGATGCGGTGAAGAAGGATCAGAAGATTGCTGAGATGGGCGATACTGATACAAATTCTGTAAAACTCCATTTCGAACTCCGTGTGAATGGCAAGCCAGTAAACCCAACGCCATACTTGCAGTAATTGCGCTCAATCAATTGCTAGCAATTTAAGTATGGCAACGGTTCTCGTCTTCGATATTGAAACTATTCCTGATGTAGCGGGATTGCGTCGCCTCAACGACTATCCAGATACGCTGTCAGATAGTGAAGTTGCGGCCAAAGCCATGGCAGAGCGTGCTGAGAAAACCGGTAGTGAGTTTCTGCCACTGT
>NZ_NCJB01000150.1:0-5625 GCF_002282275.1 Polynucleobacter sp. 39-46-10
AACAGTTTCCATGTAGCCAGGCCAATTAGTCCCAAACTGAAAGCTCATAGTGATGCCGCTCACTACACCCAAGGCAAATGTCAAAGCAAAAATCTTGACCCAAAACTGATAAGCCTCTTGCCAGTATTCCAAGCCCGTGCGGTTAAATTGAATCTTGAAAAACAATAAAAACCAACCCAAGGCAATCGATATCGTCGGGAATAAAATGTGAAAAGAAATATTAGCGCCAAACTGAATGCGACTGAATAAAAGTGAATCGAGCACGGCAGCTCCTAATAATTGAATTGTCTATATTTCATTGTTGCACCAATTGAATAATGCTGCTGAACCATTGGCGATTAAACGCCCTACAATATGGTTATGTTGATACAAATTGCCAACCTCATTCTTCAGGTACTCGTTAGCATTGTTGCGGGAGCCTGCCTTTTACGCTGCTATTTACAGTGGCTTGCCTTCAATTTAGGCGCAGGGCAAAGTAAGTCTATTGGCGCTTATGTTCTGCCTTTAAGCAATTGGATTGTTCTTCCGCTAAGACGCTTCGTACCCAGTATTGGTCGCTTTGATCTAGCGAGTTGTGTCGCAGCCTATCTTTTAATTTTGGCCAAAATTTCGATCCTACTATTGATCTCTGGCGCTACTTCGATTGATATCTCTTGGTTAGCACTGGCATTAGTTGATATGCTAAACCTAACTCTTTCAGGACTGCTTGGCCTGGTTTTTATCAACATCATTCTTTCCTGGGTTGGCACAGGAACTCAAATTCAGTTTCTAGTATCACTATTAGTTAACCCCCTACTCACCCCGATTAGAAGGGTAATACCCAACTTTGGTGCCTTAGATTTATCTCCACTTGCTCTACTACTGATCCTTCAGATACTTCAGATTATTCTTGGGAATTTAAAGATTTAGTAGTTAACTGGGGTTCTCAAGATGCACTTGGATAGATAAGTGCTTCATTGGCGGAGAGAGTGGCATTCGAACCCACGGTAGGTTTGACCCTACGCCTGATTTCGAGTCAGGTACATTCGACCACTCTGCCATCTCTCCGAACCGAATAGCGATTATAGCTTTCGGGTATTTCTTAGATTTCTTACTTAGGCGGGCTTTAATACTTCCAAGCCGCCCAAGTATGGTCGCAAGGCTTTAGGAATAGCTATGCTGCCATCAGCTTGCTGGAAGTTCTCCAGTAGTGCAACGCCTGTTCTACCAACCGCAAGGCCAGAGCCATTGAGAGTGTGGACCAATTCTGGCTTTCCTTGACCAGCTTTAAATCTTGCCTGCATCCGTCTTGCTTGGAAGTCACCCATATTGGAGCAAGAGCTAATTTCACGGTAAGCATTTTGTGACGGAATCCAAACTTCTAAGTCATAGGTCTTGGTGCTGCCAAAACCCATATCGCCCGTACAGAGTAGTACTTTTCTGTAAGGCAATTCCAGCAACTCCAACACCTTTTCTGCATGTGAAGTTAATTCCTCAAGTAACTGCATTGATTCTTCTGGTTTGGCAATTTGTACGAGCTCTACTTTTTCAAACTGGTGCTGGCGAATCATGCCGCGTACATCACGTCCATAGCTACCAGCCTCAGATCTAAAGCATGGGGTATGAGCAACAAACTTTAATGGCAACTCGTCAACCGCCGTAATGGTGTCGCGCATCAAATTCGTCACCGGCACTTCTGCAGTTGGAATGAGATAAAAGTTTTCAATCTTCGCTTCGCCCGCACCATCTTCACCACCCATCTGACGCGGAACCTTAAATAGATCCTCTTCAAACTTAGGTAGCTGACCAGTGCCGCGCATAGATGCTGCGTTCACCATCAGGGGTACATAGAGCTCTTCATAGTCATGCTGACCTGTATGTAGATCAATCATGAATTGCGCTAAGGCGCGATGCAATCTAGCAACAGGTCCCTTGAGAACCACGAAGCGTGAGCCACTAATTTTTGCAGCAGATTCAAAATCCAGACCCAATGGCGCACCTAAGTCCACATGATCTTTTACTGGAAATGAAAACTCGGGGACTTTTCCCCAACGCTTTACTTCCTTGTTTTCAGTTTCATCTTTACCAACTGGGACTGTTTCATCCGGTAGGTTAGGAATGCCCATTAAAAAATCCGCAATCTCTGTCTGCAAAATTGCTAAGCGTGCTGCGCCAGACTCCATATCCACGTTGATCTGTGTCGCTTCAGCCATCTCAGCTGTAGCATCCTCGCCCTTACCTTTTTTCATACCAATAGCCTTAGCTAATTGGTTACGCTTAGCTTGCAACTCCTCAGTACGAGTTTGCAAAGATTTGCGCTCAGACTCTAAGGTGTTGAACTTCTCAACATCCAGTTGGAATTTGCGAGTAGCTAAACGGGTAGCAACGGCTGCGATATCTTTGCGGAGTAATTGCGGATCAATCATCTGATGCTCTATTCGTTAATGGGTATAGACGTTAGTTTAAGCGTAAGACTTCTGCGCCAGCCGGCGGATTGAAAGTAAAGCGACTGGCAGGCAAATTGATATTGAGCTGGATCCTGTCTAAAGTAACCAGAACCACGCTACCCAGGCCATCAATGAGCTCGAGCGCTTTAGGCAGACCATTGGCCATGCCCACTGAGATCTTGGTGTAAGGCAAGTCATTACCATTCTTTGCATTTGGATTTTTCTTGGGTACTAGAGCAACCCATTTCATATCTAGGCGATCTTCACCGTCAACTAACTCAAAATGCTGGTCTAAGGAAGTCTCCCCGAACAGGATTGCGGCGGGGGTGGCCGCTAAAGCTTGTCCAGCTGGTCTAAAAGTCGCTTGATTTAAATCCTTATCCCACAAAATAAGTTGTTTGCCATCGGCAATGAGTTTTTGTTCGTAAGGCTTTTGGGTATCCCAAATAAATCGACCTGGGCGCTGAAATACAAAACGTCCTTGTGTTTGGCGAACTACTTTTAAACCTTTGTCTTGGGGTTCATTTGCCTTGGGTGCGCGCAACTGCTGCTGCATAAAATCACCTTCCGCAGTTTTAGAATTTCGCACAAACTGACGTAGCTGCTCTGCACCACTTTCACCCTCAGAAAATGCGGAACTTGAAAATGCAAAGGGCGCAAGGCTGATAAAGATGGTTGTTGCTACGGATAAAAATCTACGCAATGGAGTCGCCTTATTCTGAAGGGCGATGGAGGATCTCGCGATTACCGCCATTACCCATCTTCGAAACTAAACCTGCCTTTTCCATATCCTCGAGTAAACGGGCTGCTCGGTTATAACCAATACGCAAGTGACGCTGCACCAGAGAAATCGATGGGCGCTTGTTTTCTAGGACGATAGCGACTGCCTGATCGTATAAAGGATCGGATTCACCACCACCTTCACCAGTCAGTGCATCCATCGTAGATTCATCAGCGCCCTCAAGAACACCGTCAATGTAATTGGCTTCGCCTTTTTCCTTAAGCCATTCGACCACACGGTGGACTTCATCATCCGATACGAAAGCACCATGGACACGCACAGGCAATCCAGTGCCCGGTGCCATGTAGAGCATGTCACCCATACCGAGCAGTGCTTCAGCGCCCTGCTGATCTAGGATGGTACGACTATCAATTTTGGAGCTCACTTGGAAAGAAATACGCGTTGGTACGTTCGCTTTAATCAAACCAGTAATCACATCCACGCTTGGACGTTGAGTCGCCAACACCAAATGAATACCTGCAGCACGGGCCTTCTGAGCAATACGTGCAATTAACTCTTCGATCTTCTTACCGGAGACCATCATCAAGTCGGCCAACTCATCAATCACGATGACTATCACTGGCGCTTTGTAGATTGGCTCTGGATCATCCGGAGTTAAGCTAAATGGATTAGTGAGCTTCTCACCTTTCTCCTCGGCTTCTAAAATCTTTTTATTAAAGCCGGCAAGGTTACGCACACCAAACTTACTCATCAACTTGTAGCGACGCTCCATCTCATTGACAGCCCAATTGAGCGCGTTATAGGCCTGCTTCATGTCAGTTACCACTGGACATAAGAGATGCGGAATCTTGTCATACATCGCCATCTCCAGCATCTTCGGATCAATCATGATCAGACGAACTTCATCCGGCTTCGCCTTGAAGAGGATAGATAGAATCATGGCATTGATACCAACAGACTTACCAGCACCAGTCGTACCAGCAACTAAGCAGTGAGGCATCTTTGCCAAGTCAGCAACGATTGGACTACCTGAAATATCTTTACCCAAAGAGAGAGTCAAGTTGGAGTGACTATCGTTATAAACCTGGGAACTCAAAATCTCGGAAAGATAAACCGATTGACGCGTTGGGTTTGGCAACTCCAAAGCCATGCAAGTCTTACCTGGAATGGTTTCTACCACGCGCATACTCACAACACCTAGGGATCGTGCTAAGTCACGTGAAAGATTGACGATCTGACTACCCTTCACGCCAACCGCTGGATCGATTTCATAACGAGTCACCACTGGACCTGGGTAAGCGGCAATCACTTTAACTTCTACATTGAACTCAGCTAGCTTGCGCTCGATGAGACGAGAAGTAAATTCCAATACATCAGCTGAGATGGTTTCTTTCGCTTCCGGCACAGGATCAAGTAAAGCCAAAGGTGGCAATTCTGAATCAGGAATGTCTACAAACAGTGGCTGCTGTTTCTCACGCTCAACTCGAGCACTTTTTACAATCTCTACAGGTGCTCGAACAATCTGTATTGGCTTAGCAATTTCAACGCGCCCGCGGAACTCCTCAACAAACTCTTCACGCTCTTCAGCCGCAGCCTCTCCTAGCTTGCGATCCTCTTCACTATCGCGTCGCTCGCGCAAGCGGTTGTAGGCAAGCTCAAGAGATCGCCCCACCTTTTCCGCAACATCTAACCAGGAAAAATGGAGAAATAAAGACAGTCCTGCGCAAAGGGTGAACAGCAAGACTAGGGTGGAACCAGTAAAACCTAAGGTCATTTGTAGTGGGTCGCCGATCAACTCTCCCAAAATGCCTCCAGGAGGTCTTGGAAGCTCCCAGGTCAAGGAATGTAAGCGAATAGACTCAAGACCCATGCTACTCAATATAGTCAGCCCAAAGCCTAACCAACGCATTAATAGAGAGTCGGGTTTGGCATCAAGGTCTACTGGCAAAGGGATACTCCAAAGCTCACGCCATCCGCTGAGCACCCTACGGCCAAAGAGCACCACCCACCAAAAAGCCGAAATACCGAAGATGTAGAGCAATAAATCGGCTAAATAGGCCCCGAAACGCCCTCCAAGGTTCCTGGGAGCCTCAAAGCTAGCATGCGACCAAGCAGGGTCTGCCTTCGAATAAGTCACCAAAATAGCTAATAAGCCCAAACAGAGGCCAACAGAGATAAACCACCGAGCCTCTAGAAGGAGACGGGGCATCCTACCCTGCCCATGATTCTCAGGGGGCTGGGGGCTTAAAGGGGTTTTGGACTTCGGGTATGCGGTTCTTGCCATGTTCTTCCGATTGTAATCAAGCAATCCTATAATTTGAATATGACTACAAATACCCCAAAACACTCCAAAGTTCTCATCCTCGGCTCGGGCCCTGCCGGCTACACGGCTGCCGTTTATGCAGCCCGCGCCAATTTGAACCCAACCCTCATTACCGGCTTGGCACAGGGCGGTCA
>NZ_NCJB01000151.1:0-5605 GCF_002282275.1 Polynucleobacter sp. 39-46-10
TTAGCTTGAACTGCTTACTGTACTTGCTCATAAAACAAAACCCCCTTGGTTGGACATAAGGTCCAACTTTTGGGGGTCAGTTCATACGGGTGGCTTTTTATATTCAATTCTTGATAAGATCAATTATCTAATTTAATCCTGAGTACACAATGAGACTTGCTCGCCTACTTTTAGTCCTATGCGTCACCTTAAGCATAGTTAGTGGATGCTCCAAAGAGGAACAGGATAATGTCATTAAGGTTGCCGTGTCCCCCGCCATCCCTCCGATGCTGTTTGAAAAAGACGGTAAATATACGGGCATAGACTTGGAGATATTTGAGGGCTACTGCAAGTCACGCGCTTGCACATTTAAAACGACTGCCTATGATTGGTTGGGGATGTTGGGTGCCGTCACTAGTGGGCAGGCTGATGTTGCATTCTCAGGAATCTCCATTACAGATAAGCGGAAAGAAGTGATGGATTTTTCAAATCCGTATTTCACCAGCACATGGCAGTTGATTGGATTAAAGAATCGCAATATTAAAATTACTGATTTATCTCAACTAAAAAAATACAGCATTGCTTATCCGACGGGTAGTGTGTTTGATGATTATGTGAAGACTGTATTGCAGCCAAAAGGCTATTACTCAGCAGAGCAAGTAAAGCTATATCCGTCGCCCACGGAGGCCTTGCTTGCCTTGCAAAATGGTAATGTGGACTTGGTATTTGTGGACAACGTTATGTTGGTTAACTATCAAAAGTCTTTAAATCTTCCAGTTAGCAGTAGCTACCAAGTCGTTGGGTTTGATAATCTGGGCTTTGCCTTCAAAAAAGGCTCTAAGTTGCGGGATGACTTTAATCTCTATCTTGCCGAGTTGGGCCCAGAAAAGTTAAAAGAGATTATTGATCGCTGGATTCAATAAATTAGAGTGATTTGCATATATTGGGTTAAAGTGCTCCTTAAGCCGATTATTTCAATTATTCATAAGGAAAAATATGTCCCATCATGACAAGTTAATTGCCGCTTTCGAAACATACCAATCAGAGAACGAAAAGTTCCACGGAAGAGGAATCAAAGCTTCTGCTGCAAGAGCACGTAAAGCTTTGCAAGAGATTGCTGGTTCTTGTAAAGAGCGTCGCAAAGAAATTACTGCTGAAAAAGAGGCGCTTGAAGGCAAACCAAAGGGTGAGGGTATGTCACAAGATGCAGCCCGTCACGCGCACATCAGAAAGTAAAACTTTTCTGAAAACTCAAAAGTCACCTTCGGGTGACTTTTTTATTTAGAGGTCCACGTTTTCTAAGGCGGGACCCTCAAGGTGGCGAGTATCTGCCCATTGCTTTACTTCCCAGCCATTAGCCTGGCTATGAGTAATCCAATTTAATGAGGCATTGGGTACGGAAGCGACTCTTTCAGCGCTTAAAGATTGTTTGCTTGCAATGCGATACATCATGTCAAGCGTGCCACCATGGCTAACCAGCAAAATTGTTTTACCAGCATGACACTCTTGAATTTTGTTTAGAGCATTTTGAACGCGTACTGCAAATTGTTGAATGCTTTCGCCACCACCAAGATCATGCTCTAGGTCGCGGGTAATGTGAGCCTGCCAGATATCAGGCTGTAGTGATGGCGCCTCGCCAATTGAGAGCCCTTGAAGGGCGCCAAAATGACGCTCCCTTAAAGCGCTATCAACCTGTGGCTCACCTCCAAATAATTCAACGACAGCGCTTGCGGTATCAGCTGCTCTTTTAAGATCGCTGGTGTAAAGGACGTCAAACGAGAGTTTTATATCTTTAAGGGCCTGGGCCATTTGGCGCGCCTGTAGTGCGCCCTTGGTATTAAGGGGAATGTCGGTATGCCCTTGTAAGCGTCTTTCGGCATTCCAGTCGGTTTCGCCATGGCGAATAAGGCAGAGTGTTGTTGTAGACATATTTAAATGCAAAGTTGAATTAATTTTCTTCGGGAGCTGAGAAAAGAAGAGCGCTTCCCAGGGTGAGGTATCCAGATTCGAGGGCTTCGGCTCTAAGGCCGCCACGACCTTCAAATGCGTTCATAAAATCTGGTCTTTTTAGTAAGTTGGCTGGTCGCTGACAAGGCTCGCATAATTCTGTACCTTTAAAAGTAAGACCCCCTAAATAGAAGGTCTTGCCAACTAGCCCATTGAGCTCATCCTCAGAAATGCCGCTGATCGTAATATTTCTGCGAGTGTCGCCTGGATCAAAAACTACTTGCTGCTTTGCAAGTAGCTCGTTATTTGCGCTCTCGATAGCAGAAAGTGCAACGAGAGAAACATGACGGATCTTAGGCTTCGTTTTTGAGAATGCACCTATACCCAAGGCATAGCGATCACCCACAATGCCCTCGCCTGCAACAATCTCAGCCTGCGTAAGCTGCGTCATAGATTCACCTGCTTGGGAGGCAATATAGATGGCGTGAATTTGTGGAGATGCTTTCATGATGAGAGCATATTACATAAGAAAAAAGCCCCGGAAATTTCGGGGCTTAGTGCTAAGTGCTTAGGCTGCGACAGGCTCAGCGATAGATGCTGGTGCTGGAGGGCGCTTATTGAGAGCCCTTTGAATCTTTGCCTTCTCTTTAGGCTTAGTGCTAGATTCAAGTAATTTACTAAGTTGAGTGACAGTTAGTGGGCCCAATTTGGCTTTGCCGGTTTTACTAACCATGGGATCGTTTTTTCTATTTCTTTGATTTTGGCCAACAGCCATATTTTTTCCTAGAGTCTTGAAATGATGAACCTCTGAGATTGCTCAGTAGACTCCCCTAAGTAGGGCGCGGAATAGTGATCACAAATCAGAATAACAGCTAAGCAGTCAAGGCGCTATGATCAGATGATGATGAATATTCCTAATCTTATTTTTTCTGCAATCATGGGCGGACTCATGTCATTGAGCATTACTTTGGCCACTACTTTAGTGCGCGTAGGTTTTGTGCAGAATTTTTTTTGGGTGTGGCTGGAGGTTTGGGCAGTTGCCTACCCAGTGGCAATGATTTGTATTTTGATTTATCGGCCGTTTGCTAGCAAGCTCACTGCCCGCTTAGTTTCGAAGTTTGTACTATAGGCGATTTAAGATGCCTTAAGGCGCATACTAAATAAGAGGATTGATATGAAGCATCTTAAATATATTTTGTTACTAGGCATTGTTGGTTTGAGTGCTTGCGCTGCGGTTTATACCGATGCCTCAGACTCGAATCATGTCACTTTTTTAAATAGTGATGGCGAATCTGTTGCATCGCTCACGCCAAAGGCTAATGCGTATTGCGCTCAATATGGCAAGACTGCCTCTTTTAGAAAGAGCGATACTCAGCTGGTTGCAGTATTTGATTGCAATTGGCCACAATCAAGCCCACGCTAGATTTAACCAGCGAGGTCAGATTGGTAGATAAGGCCTGCATGCTCTCGCAACGCATGGAACTGAATGGATTCCCAGCGTTGTTGAGCAACATCTAATTCGGATTTATGGCTAGCCAAAAATACTGAGGCTCCCACAACATCCTCCGCCATGCGGTGAATATTTTCTTGAATGAATTTCTTGAGTGCTACAGGGTCATCTGAGCTGACCCAGCGAGCTAAGTTATAGCGCGCAGGTAGTAAGCGTACCTCTGCACCATATTCAGTTTGCAGGCGATGGCTTACTACTTCAAACTGCAGCTGTCCAAATGCACCGAGCAGCATAGTGCCACCCGTCATGGGGCGGAATACCTGAATTGCGCCTTCTTCGCCAAGCTGCATCAAGCCTGTGCGTAATTGTTTCGAGCGCAATGGATCGGCAGACTCCACCATGCGGAAAATCTCAGGCGCAAAAAATGGCAAGCCTGTAAATTGCAGTTGCTCTCCTTCGGTGAGCGTATCGCCCAGACGAAGAAGTCCATGGTTTGGTAATCCAATAATGTCGCCAGGGAAGGCTTCATCCAAAATGTCGCGGCGTTGTGACAAGAAGGACAGTGCATTGTTGGTGCGCACTTCTTTGCCATTGCGACAAATCTTCAGCTTCATACCGCGTTGAAAGTGTCCCGAGCAAATACGCAAGAAGGCAACACGATCTCGGTGAGCCGGATCCATGTTGGCTTGGATCTTAAATACCACTGCAGAGAATTTATTTTCCGCAGGGCTAACCTCTCGTTGTAAGGCTTTGCGTGAGCCTGGTGACGGTGCAAGCTCAACTAAGGTATTGAGAATTTCACGTACACCAAAATTATTAATGGCTGAGCCAAAGAATACCGGCGACTGACGGCCCGCCAAAAAGGCTTCTTTATTAAAAGCAGGCATTGCATTTTTAATGAGATCTACTTCGGCAAGCGCATTTTCAAGATCAGTGCCTAAGCGCTCTTTTAATGCCGGATTGTTGATATCAACAATCGCATGAGAATTTTCAGTGACACGATCTTCGCCGGCCTTGAACATACGTATTTGAGAGTTGGCAATATCAATTACGCCGGCAAATGATTTACCCATGCCTACTGGCCAAGTAAAAGGAACTACCTCAATGCCGAGCGCAGTTTCAATCTCATCCATCAACTCCATGGGTGGTTTTACTTCACGATCCATCTTATTGATGAAAGTGACAATTGGTGTGTTGCGTGCGCGACAGACTTCCAGTAAGCGTAAGGTTTGTGACTCGACACCGTTGGCAGCATCAATCACCATGAGTGCGGAGTCTACAGCGGTCAATACGCGATAGGTATCTTCAGAGAAGTCTTGGTGTCCCGGGGTATCCAAAAGATTAATAATGCAATCGCGATACTCCATTTGCATTACCGAGCTGGCTACGGAAATACCACGTTGTTTTTCAATTTCCATCCAGTCCGAGGTTGCGTGGCGACTAGCTTTGCGGGCCTTGACGCTACCAGCAATCTGAATTGCGCCTGCGTATAACAAGAGTTTTTCAGTGAGCGTGGTCTTGCCAGCATCGGGATGGGAAATGATCGCAAAAGTGCGGCGGTCGTTGGTCTGAGTCATCGCGCGCGCCCTACGCGGGCGGCGCGCGCAAGTCGAGACCGTCGCCCCGCTCAGCGGCAGCCCGGCCTAGCGCTTCTTCTTGCTTTTATGTTTGCGTCGCTCACGCCCGAGCGTGATAATTCGGGAGAAACAGGCCAGCACTTCATCGGGGTGGTGGCCGCGCGCCAGCCGGCGCAGGCGCCGCCAGAACCGGGTCTTTTCCGGCTCGGGATAGGGCTGCAGGTTCCGGAAGAATTCTTCGGCGCAGGCGCGCCACGAGAAGCCTTCGGCGAACTTGCGGACCACAGCGCGGTCCAGCTCCAGGCAGGCCAGGCAGGCTTCCTTCAGCCCGTCGGTCTGGCCCGGGGCCAGGACGCCGGCGTTGGAGCCTGGGATGATGTCGATGGGGCCGGGGGCCGAGAAGGCGGCGACAGGCACGCCGGCGGCCATGGCCTCCAGGATCACCAGGCCGAAGGTGTCGGTCAGGGAGGGGAAGCAGAAGACGTCCGCGCAGCCGAAATAGCGGCCCAGCTCCTCGCCGAACTTGGCGCCGGCGAACACCACGTCGGGATATTTCTCGGCCAGCTCTTCGCGCTGCGGGCCGTCGCCGACGATGACCTTGGTGCCGGGCAGGTCCAGGCTGGCGAAGGCCTCGATGTTCTTCTCGACGGCC
>NZ_NCJB01000152.1:0-5560 GCF_002282275.1 Polynucleobacter sp. 39-46-10
GGTAGCCAGATTAGTCATTCTCCCCACCCCCGAAAACGTCAGCCGAAGCTAAGCGGAATAACCAATCCAACCATCGACGGATCGATATTGGAAAGGAAGTAGGGGATTATACCCATCTGACCCTCGTCTCGCTTTAATATGTAGGGCTATATCTGCAAGAAATTTGAAGGAAATAAGCCAATGCCAGCAAAGAAATCTGAGAGTCAGAAACCCGGTCTTGAGGTTCAAATTGACCCTAACTTGCATTATGAGCAGGCTGTAAAGGAGCTAGAAAAGCTCATTTCTGACATGGAGTCAGGTAAATTCTCCCTGGAGGAGACGCTTTTAGCCTATCAACGCGGCGCAGCACTTTTGAAGCATTGCCAAGCCATGCTGGCTCAAGTTGAGCAGCAAGTTCGGGTATTCGAAGCGTAAGCCGCACTGAGATTTGGCCTTTATGAACAACATGCTTTCATTCGAGGATTGGGTTCGGGCTCACGGGCTGCGAACTGAATTGGCTTTAGAGAACCTGCTGGATGCTACCAATGCTAATCCTGCGCGCTTGCATGAAGCCATGCGTTATGCCGCCCAAGGCGGTGGCAAACGTATTCGTCCCTTATTGGTCTATGCCGCCGGCGCGTTGAGTGATGACGCAAATCAAAATGCATTGGATGCTGCTGCAGTGGCAATTGAATGTATTCATGCTTATTCATTGGTACACGATGACTTGCCTTGCATGGATGATGATGATTTGCGCCGTGGCCGACCTACGGTGCATAAGGCTTATGACGAAGCGACTGCCTTATTGGTTGGTGACGCATTGCAAACTCGTGCATTTGAAGTCTTGGCAAACGCACAGTGCGATACCGATATTCGCTTAGTCATGATCAGTGCATTAGCTAGTGCATCTGGTTCACGCGGTATGGCTGGTGGGCAGGCGATTGATCTAGAAAGCGTGGGCAAGAAATTAGACCTTGCTGGCTTAAAGCAAATGCATGCGATGAAAACAGGGGCTTTGCTTTCTTGTTCAGTGCAGATGGGTGGTATTGCTGCCAAACTCAATTTAACTCAAATGCAGTATCTCCAAAATTACTCTGAAGCCTTAGGTTTAGCCTTTCAAATTGTGGACGATGTCCTCGATGCCACTGCAGATAGTCAAACCTTGGGTAAAACTGCTGGGAAAGACGCTGCCAATGACAAGCCAACCTATGTGACCTTGATGGGTTTAGACTATGCACAGAAAGCAGCAAAAGATTTGCAAGAAGCGGCAACTGCTAGCTTAGAGAGTTTTGGCGCTAAAGCCCAAGCCCTAAAAGATTTGGCTCTGTTGGTGGTTAATAGAGGCAAATAAGATTACTGAAGATTTGATGACTTTAAATTCCATTCACTCCCCCGTAGATTTAAAAAAACTTCCTCGTGAGCAGCTTCCTGCACTCGCAGATGAGTTGCGTAAGTTTGTATTGGATTCTGTTTCAAAAACGGGCGGACACCTTTCCTCTAATTTAGGAACGGTTGAGTTATCGATTGCGCTGCACTATGTATTTGATACGCCCGCAGACAGAATTGTGTGGGATGTGGGTCATCAAAGTTATCCACACAAAATTTTGACTGGTCGTCGTGAGCGCATGGGTACTTTGCGTCAGTTCGATGGTTTGTCTGGTTTTCCACGTCGCGCTGAGAGTGAATACGATGCCTTTGGCACCGGCCACTCTTCTACAAGTATTTCAGCGGCGATGGGTATGGCGCGTGCTTTTCAAACCAAGGGTGAGAAGCAAGTTGCCGTTGCTGTGATTGGTGATAGTGCGATGACTGGCGGTATGGCATTTGAAGCCATGAACAATGCGGGTGTGTATGACGACTTGCCATTAGTGGTGATTCTGAATGACAACGATATGTCTATTTCGCCAGCAGTAGGTGCGCTCAATCGACATCTTGCTAGATTATTGAGTGGCAATATTTACTCGGCCACTAAGAAGGGTATTGATAGCGTTTTATCCATTGCCCCTCCTTTACGTGAGTTTGCTAAACGCTTAGAAGATCATGCCAAGGGCATGGTATCGCCATCCACCATTTTTCAAGAGTTTGGCTTTAACTACTTCGGGCCAATTGATGGTCACGATTTAGATGCTCTTATTCCGATGCTGCAAAACGTACGCCGCTTAGCACTCGAGGGCCGTGGCCCGCAGTTCTTGCATGTGGTGACACGGAAGGGCCAGGGCTATGAGTTGGCCGAAGCGGATCCAGTCCTGTATCACGGGCCAAGCAAATTCAATCCAGAAGAGGGCGTGAAGAAATCCGTCACCCCATCTCAAAAAACTTTTACTCAAGTCTTTGGTGAATGGCTGTGCGATATGGCGCACGCCGATCCATTGCTGATTGGTATTACGCCAGCAATGCGTGAAGGCTCTGGCCTCGTTGAGTTTGAAAAGAATTTCCCGAAGCGTTATTACGATGTGGGTATTGCTGAACAGCATGCAGTGACTTTTGCTGCCGGTATGGCATGCGAGGGTATGAAGCCAGTCGTCGCGATCTATTCAACCTTCTTACAACGCGCTTACGATCAACTCATTCATGATGTGGCAATTCAGGATTTGCCGGTTCTGTTTGCATTGGATCGTGCGGGTTTAGTTGGTGCTGATGGCGCGACACATGCAGGCGCATATGACATTCCATTCTTACGCTGCATTCCAAATATGTTGGTATTGACGCCAGCAGATGAAGCAGAGTGTCGTGATTTGTTGACGACAGCCTTCCATCAGCCTCATCCAAGTGCGGTGCGTTATCCACGCGGTGCTGGTGTTGGAACTATTCCTTCAAAAGAATTGCGCACCGTGCCCTTGGGTAAAGGCGAATTACGCCGTAAATCCAAGGCACCTGCTGGTCAACGCATAGCGATTTTAGCTTTTGGTACTTTGCTTTATCCGGCGCTTGAAGTGGCTGAGCAAATCGACGCCTCCGTTGCCAATATGCGTTTTGTAAAGCCATTGGATCTGGAGCTTCTCAAATCCTTGGCGCAAGACCATGATTATTTTGTGACGATTGAGGATGGCGCTATTCAGGGTGGAGCTGGTAGTGCGTGCTTAGAGGCGCTCTCTGCGATGGGTGTCAATAAACCCCTATTGCAATTAGGTCTTCCAGATGAATTCGTGGAGCATGGCGATTACAAACTCTTGATGAGTAAATGCGGCCTTGATTCTGAGGGGATTGCAAAGGCTATTTCCCTGCGTTTTCCAGCTAAAACCGCTTTAAATCCGGTGACCTTGGGCAAATAAGTCATTTTTGCCTGAAAATAGAGCCATGAACGACATCAACACCGCCTTTCTCAAACCGCAAGCAATGCCGGACATTCAGTCCTCGCATGACGAGCGTGCTTTGCCAATCGAGCAGGTAGGCATTCGAGGATTGCGTCATCCATTGAGCATTCGTACTCAGACAGGTGTCATGCCAGCTGTTGGTAATTTTGAAATGGATGTAGCTTTGCCTGCGCATGTGAAGGGCACGCACATGTCCCGTTTCATTGCGCTTTTGCAAAAACACAATGAACCGATTGATAGTGCATCTGTAGTTGCCATGGTGCGCGAGATGTTGCCGCTACTCAATGCAACAGAAGGTCGCATTCAATTTACGTATACGCACTTTGTTAAAAAAGCTGCACCAGTATCTGGTGTTGAAAGCTTGATGGATTACGAAGTGACTTGGACTGCCAAGGCAAAGCAAAGTACTGCTAGATCTATTGATGTTGAATTAAGGCTTCGTGCTTTAGTTCCAGTGATGAGTTTGTGCCCTTGTTCTAAAGAGATTTCTGAATATGGTGCACATAATCAACGCTCACACGTAACGATGTCTGTTGAGCTTGATCCACAGACGAAGATGACAGTGGAAGATTTAGTTGCAGCCGCTGAGAGCCAAGCCTCTAGCGAGCTGTGGGGCTTACTCAAGCGCCCTGATGAGAAGTGGGTTACTGAGCGCGCGTATGACAATCCGAAGTTTGTGGAAGACTTAGTGCGTGATGTGGCTGGCCAACTTAAAGGCGATGATCGTATTTTGTCTTTAGTAGTTGAAGCTGAAAACTTTGAATCGATTCACAATCACAGCGCCTACGCCAAAATTAGTCTGACTAAATAAGCAGCGACAAAACGAGAGTTACTTAAGCGAGATTATTACTCGCCAAATCCCAACGGGGTTTGATATCAAAAGCACCCGAAGTAGTTGAGCCATTATTTTCTGCCAACATGCGCAGTGCTCCAGCAAAAGCAATCATCACGCCGTTATCGGTGCAGAGATCGACTGGCGGGTAGTGCACTTCAAATCGATTCTTCTTGGCGCTGGCATTGAGAGCAGCACGTAATTGCAAATTGGCTCCCACGCCACCAGCCAGTACCAAATGTTTGCAGCCCGTTTGCTTGAGCGCTTTCTCGGATTTGCTGACTAACACTGCTACCAAGGAATCGACAAAGCTGCGTGCTAAATCCGCATGAAATGTTGCAATCTCAGTAGGATCTGAAATTCCGAGTGCCTCAAACTTTTTAACTTGATTGAGAACAGCTGTTTTGAGTCCGGAGAAAGAAAAATCCAAATCCCCTGAATGCAACATCGGTTTGGGTAGATCAAAGCGTCCGGATTGTCCTTTTTCTGCCAATTTGGAGATGGCAGCACCCCCGGGGTAGTCCAAACCTAATAATTTGGCCGTTTTATCAAAGGCTTCGCCAGCAGCGTCATCCAGGGTTTCGCCTAGAAGTTGGTATTTACCAACCCCGCTGACCAGCATTAACTGAGTATGTCCGCCTGAGACTAGAAGAGCAATAAATGGGAATTCCGGTACCGAAACCCCTAAAAGCGGGGAAAGCAGGTGTCCTTCAAGGTGGTGCACCCCAATGGAGGGCAAATTGAGGCCTTGAGCCAGGGATTTGGCAAAAGCACTGCCTACAAGCAGGGCGCCAGCTAAGCCTGGGCCTTGGGTGTAGGCGACAGCATCAATATCCTTTAATTTGAGCCCAGCCTCATGCAAAGCATCGCCCAAAAGGGGTAAAGCCCGCCTTATATGGTCTCTGGAGGCTAATTCTGGAACAACCCCGCCATAGTCTCGGTGCATCGCTATTTGGGAGTGCAGGGCCTGTCCCAGGATACCCTGATGGGCTGGAGCGTGGTTTTCCCAGGGGGAGGTGTCATAAACAGCCACCCCGGTCTCGTCACAAGAAGTTTCTATGCCTAAAACAATCATTTTTTTGCTTGGTCGTGCTAGAATCGCGTTTCAGTTAATTTTTTCGATATTTTTCGAGCATATACGAGTTAAACAAGTATGACTACAGTCCGCCTCCGTGAGAACGAACCTTTTGAAGTGGCATTGCGCCGTTTCAAGCGCACCATTGAAAAAAATGGTCTTTTGACAGACTTGCGTGCCCGCGAGTTCTACGAGAAGCCAACGGCTGAACGTAAGCGTAAAAAGGCCGCTGCTGCTAAACGCCATTACAAGCGTATTCGCAGCCAGATGTTGCCTAAAAAGCTTTACTAATCGAATTTAAAAGCTCTCCTCACCGAGAGGCTTTGAAACCCGCTGACGGTGAAACGCAGCGGGTTTTTG
>NZ_NCJB01000153.1:0-5548 GCF_002282275.1 Polynucleobacter sp. 39-46-10
ATTACGGATTGACTAACCAAAATAAGATTTTTTAAGTTCATCCAATCCTGCCAAGTATTGCTGTATTCCCTTTGAATACCACCAACACCCATTTGGTTTAATTGAGATGCTAGTTGCTTCAAGGTTTGACGAGCACGTTCTAAGCTTTCTTTGGTTCTTGAAATACCAACGTGATCCCACATACACTCAGCTAGTGCATCTCGAATTGCCTCAATATCACCAGGTTCTCTTTTCAATGGCGCTTCATGCTCCTGAATACTCGCCATGACCTCATTCATATTGCAATCCCTGAACTGCTGTGAGGAAACCCAATGCGCCATCGACTCTCCTGCAATGCCCCCAAACACTGTTGAGTTCGCAACACCATTGCCTCCCAAGCGATTCGCGCCATGCACGCCGCCCGTGTCCTCACCAGCAGCAAACAGCCCTGGCAAGTCAGTACTACAGTCTTTCTTAAAGACTAAGCCACCCATCATATAGTGGGCGGTTGGAACTACCTCTACAAGATCACCCGCCAAATCAAAGCCACTATCGGCGCATCGTTCAACCATGCCTTTAAATTGCTTACGGACATTATCAGGACCAAGGTGGCTCATCTGAATATAGACACCACCATTCGGCGTTGCTCTACCTGCCCTGATTTCAGAATTAATAGATCGCGAAACAATATCTCGTGTAGCACGCTCGTTACGTGGATCATAGTTACCCATAAATCGCTCGTGATTGCCATTAAGCAAATATCCGCCTGCACCACGCAAGCCTTCCTCAAGAACGGTTCCGGTCATTCTGGTGCCAGGACCCGCTAACAGACCTGTTGGATGAAACTGCACCATCTCCATATCACGCAGAGTGAGCCCAGCACGAAGTGCCATAGCTAAGCCATCACAACTCTTATCGCCTGACGGGGTGTGATACTTATACATTGTTGGCCCACCACCGGTAGCCAAGAGCACCGCCTTAGCCCGTACCAGCGTGAACTCACCAGTCTGCATATTCAGCATGAGCACTCCAGCCAGCGACTTTCCGTCAGCACTATGGATTAGCTCAACCGCCCTATGCTCCTCAAGTCGATGAATTCCTCTAGCCCATACTTGCTCGGCTAGTCGACTAATAATTTCAATACCAGTCAAGTCACCTTTATGAACTGTGCGATCAAAGGTTTGTCCAGCGAATGCTTTTTGATGCACCGTTCCATCTGGATTGCGATCAAAGAAACAACCAAGCTCATTCTCAAGCTCATGAATACGTTCAACCGCTTTGTTTACGAGCGTCCAGGCTAACTCCTGGTCTGAAAGCCATTTGCCACCTTCAATCGTATCCATGAAGTGGCGCTCAACTGAGTCGCCCTCGGCCAAAGCTACGTTGTAACCGCCCTGAACCATCCTAGTGCAGCCGCACTTACCAAGCAGACCTTTCACAGCAATGGTGATCTGAAGATCTGGATTGGTTTGATGGGCGTGCAGTGCGGCAAAAAGTCCTGCCCCACCAGAGCCCAAGATAAGGATATCGGTTTCAAGAGTGGCGATGCTCATGACGGAATTCCCAGGCTTTTTAATACGGCTTCTTTATTGCGGGCAACTTCGCTTTTTACCTCTTGATAAATACTGCCACCATGACTATCCATTGCTACAAGCAAAGGACCAAAGTCTTTAATCTTAAAACGCCAGAGTGACTCTGGATTGAGATCATCCATATCAACATCTTCAATCTGTTCGATCCAGGTTGTCTCGAGCGCTGCCGTACCACCAATGATTGCAAGATATACGCCGCCAATCTCCTGAAAGGCTGCCGCAGATCCCTCGCGCATACCACCTTTACCCACAATCATTCGTACCCCATTTTGAGTCATTAATGGATGAGTAAAACGCTCCATACGATCTGATGTAGTTGTTCCAATACAAATTGGCTCATAGCCAGCTGGAAACTCTTCACTAACAGGAACCTTGCGTACATTAGGCGCAGTATGAATTACCGCATGCCCATTTAGATCGAAGCGGGTTTTTCTACCCTTATCAAATAAGTGAATCTGTGTCGCATCCCGAATACCAAACAAGGTGTTTTGCAGAGTCACCGTGTCATTAATGCGAAGCTTGCGAATATCAGCTTCGCTAACAGGAGTGGGAAGGTTGTAGTGGGCCATTTCTACTCCTAGAATCCGTAGGTTACGCCATCAGGCGTGAAAGTTGCTCGCGCCCTGCGAGCAGAATGGCACTGCATATTGACCGCAACCGGATTTAATGTGATGTGCGTATGGGCAAGTTCTACATGAACAGCAAATGCTGTGCCGTCACCACCTAAACCTTGGGGACCAATTCCCAACTTATTCACAGCAGCAGTTAATTCCTGCTCTAACTTAGCACCCTCTTCATCACTACATACACTACCCAATGCTCTTGTTGCAGCTCGCTTAGCCATCGCAACACATTGCTCAGAAGTGCCGCCAACGCCAACGCCAACAATTGTTGGAGGGCAAGTCTTTCCTCCGGCAGAAACAACACTTTCGATAACAAAGGCTTTGACACCATTAATTCCATCAGCTGGAATAGCCATCTTTAAAAAGGAATTATTTTCCGAACCACTTCCTTTTGGAACCATCTCAATCTCAAGCATTTGGTCATCATCACAAAAGTCAATGCTAATTGCAGGCATGTCAATGCCACAGGACGTGTGATTATTTTTTCTCGTGATTGGATGAACTACAGAAGAACGCAATGGATATTCAGTAGTTGCACGCTCACACCCTTTACGAATCGCCGCCTTGAGCTCCATGCCATCGAGTTGTACGTTGCGGCCAATCTTTACCTTGTAAATAGGTAAGCCAGTATCTTGGCAAAGTAGATTATCTTCGCGCTCAGCCACTGAGATGTTAGTGATCATGGTTTTTAAGACAACCTGAGCACGCGCATCGGACTCACTTTTATTTAAGCGCTCGATGCCAGACTTCACATCATCTGGCAAAACTTTTAATGCGCGGATATAAAGTTCCTTACAAGCCTCTTCAACTGCTTTCATTTGTAACTGCATCACATTACCCAATCAGTTTGCTAAATACAAAAATAGGAGGCCACAAGCCATGCCAAATAAGACAGCTGCCTGTGTCCAGGCCTTGCGAAGACCACGCCATGTACCAAACTCAATCATAAGTAGTCGAATTCCACCGACCAAATGAATGGCCAGCAAAATGACGAGTGCCCATTCACCAAATTTGAATACCCAGAAATCAGTCAACCCTAAATAGCGCTCAAAGCCGCTGGCTCCGCGCAAGGACTGAGAAAGCATTAAGAAATGCAAAGGAATGAAGCAAGCTAAGAGCAGCCCCGAGAAGCGATGGCTTGCATAGGCAAAATAAGAGAGATGACTCTTTGCACGCAAGTCAATCTTCGGCCTAGAACTCATAGAGCACCTCCGGTGTACACACCAATAACGGCTGCAGTACCCAGAATTAATATAAGTACAGCGAGGATCGAAGATAAGGTCTTGGAGACAAATCCTTTGGAGAGGGTTTCTTCCAAAATATTAGCCAAGCCAATAGGCGCATGCACAAAGCAGGCCAAGACAAAGATTTCATAAAAAATGGCGAAGGCAATATTGCCTTGAGTGCGCCCCAAAATCTCTTCTGCAGTTAAACCACCTCGGATTGCGTAAAAAATAATGACGAGATGGATGCTGACACAGAGACCTAAGATCATGGCACTAATTCTTTGGGCATACCAAAGTTTGGCCTGCAAAATAGCCTGGCTCATAGCTTGCCCCACTTACTGCCACGAACTGCCGCTCTTGCCACCAACTTCTTAAGTCCCGCAATACTGGCGGTTGGCTCCAGCTTCTTGGGACAGCGCTCAGTACAGGAGCCCTGCGTATGACAAGCATGACAACCCTCATCTCCAGCTACGGCCTGCAAACGATCTAATTGCTGCACATCACGTATGTCATTTGTTAGTGTCCAAGCACGATTCAGAGCTGCAGGTCCAAGATAGTTGGGGCGCTTTTCAACAACCTCACAAGAGGAATAGCAGACCCCGCAGCCAATGCACTCAATGCCGGCATTTGCCAGTTGGCGCTCGGCCGACTCTGGCTCCACTTTTGCAAAATCATCGTGACGGGTTTTATCGCCCTTAAAGAAACCAACCGCACCCTTCCACTTATTAAAGAACTCTCGCATATCCGTTGCAAGATCTTTAATGACAGGAAGGTTATTTAAGGGTGCAATTTCTAAGGAATCGCCTTCAACAATCTGAGAAACGTGGGTTCGGCATGTCCAACGAGCCACCCCATTCACCGTCATAGCGCAAGAGCCGCACATACCAACACGACAGGCAAAGCGATAGCTTAGAGTTGGGTCAAGCTTGCGTTGAATATAGGTAACGACATCAAGCACCGTTTGATTTGGATTTCGAGGCACCAAATACTCAACAAACTCGCCCTCTTGGGCGCCGCGCCAGACTTTTACTTTGAGATCTTGAATAGACATGGAGTGATTATATCTATAGATAGTAAAAAATAAATCGAATATAATTTTCTTCGAAATAAAAAAATACTTTATATTTAAACCTATGTCCAGCATTCGCGTACTTAAGAACTTTTTAGCCATTTCACGCCACAAAAGCGTGGCAGCCGCTGCGCGTGAAATAGGCCTTACTGCTGCTGCCGCAGGGCAACAGTTACAACAACTGGAAGCCGATATTGGCATTGATCTTTTTGATCGAACTAAGCGCTCTATGACTCTCAACCACCACGGCAGATCCTTAGTAGAACCTATCCAGGAAATCATTGCACGTTACGAAGCCCTTGGCTCTAGTTTTAAATCCGAACTGAGTGGAACTATTGTTTTGGGGGCGCTCGTTTCAACCTTAATGGGTGCATTTGGAAACACACTGAATGAACTGAAGCAGAATTTCCCAGAGCTTGAAATCAAGCTCATTGCAGGCCTTTCTAGTGACTTTTTAGAACAAGTGATTGAGGGAAGCCTCGATGCGGCCATTGTGACCGAATCCCCTTACGCCCTACCCCAGAATATTCAGTGGACAGAGTTATATACAGAGCCAATGGTTTTGATTTCTCCCGCCCGTAAAAATAAAAAAGGTTCTACGCCCAAAGAGCTTGTAAGTGCACTCCCATTTATGCGTTTTGAGAGAAATACCTGGACGGGCCATCTGGTTGACCAAACCATTCGAGCTAATAAGCTAAATATTCAAGAGGGCATGGAACTGAATTCAGTCGAGGCAATTATTGAATTGGTTAGACAAGGTCTTGGGTACTCGATTGTTCCCAAGCTGGCAAACATTGCCTGGGAAAACGACCGTCAACTAACAATATCTGAACTACCGGGAAAAACCATTTATAGGAAAGTTGGTTTACTGGAAAAGCGCAAACATTCTCGTCAAAACATTACCCAAGAGATCAAAAAATATTTCTTCGAGCACAATCCAAAAGAAAAAACCACCCCGTATGAACTGACCCCCAAAAGTTGGACAGTTTAATTAGGTTAGCACGAGGGATTGAGTTCGGTAATTTACCGGGCTCAATCCCTTTAGTTTTTGCTTGATTC
>NZ_NCJB01000154.1:0-6107 GCF_002282275.1 Polynucleobacter sp. 39-46-10
TGCTAATGCTGGCGCTTTGATGGTTGGTCAACCAGAGTTCAAGCCTTGCACGCCTTATGGCTGCATGAAGCTCTTGGAAAGCATTGACTACCCTATTCGTGGTGCAAGGGCTGTGATTGTTGGCGCCTCCAATATTGTTGGCAAACCAATGGCGATGCTGCTTTTACAAGCCGGTGCTACCGTGACTATTTGTAATAGCAAAACTAGGGATTTAGCCCATCACACGAAGGATGCCGATATTTTGGTAGTGGCAACTGGTAAACCCAAAATGATCACTGGCGACATGGTTAAGCATGGTGCGGTAGTGATTGATGTTGGAATCAACCGGCTGCCTGATGGTAAGTTATGTGGCGATGTCGATTTTGATGCTGCTCAATATGTTGCCGGCTGGATAACCCCAGTGCCAGGTGGTGTGGGTCCCATGACCATTACGATGTTGCTCATGAATACCCTCGAGGCCGCAGAAAAGGCAGCCAAGCTTTAGCCCCTGAGAGCCGAGGAGTTTAGCTTTCTCGGCAAAAAATTGGACTGTCCATTAAGCTAGAGGGATGACTAATGCACCCTCTAAAACTCCTTCTGCTGAACTGGCAAAAAATCCTCTCGTTTCTTTTGGTCGTGGCCTAGCCCATTACCGTGAAATTGAACCTGCACACATCAAGCCAGCTATTGAATTCTTACTTGAAAATGCGCAGTTAGCTGTTGATCATGCAGTTGACCAGAACACGCCAGCACGCTGGAATGATTTGGCAGAACCATTAGAGAATGCCACTGAAGCATTTCTCATCTCAATAGCGTCGCTGACTCTCCGGAATTGAGATCTGCTTATGGAGAAATGTTGCCTAAGGTAACCGCCTTCTTTTCTAGTCTAGGTCAAAACTTAGCCTTATATGACAAGTTCAAAAAACTCAGTCAGAGCGCTGACTACAATAATCTAAATGCCGCCCAGAAAAAGGTGATTGCCAATTCTTTACGAGATTTTCGTCTTGGGGGCGCTGAGCTCTCAGATGATCTAAAACCCCGCTTTGCCCAAATTCAAGATGAGCAAGCAAGCTTGGGTAAGACATTCTCCGATCATGTCTTAGATGCTACTGATAATTTTGTTCATCTTGTTACCGATGAAACCCAGCTAGTTGGCCTGCCAGAGGATGTAAAAGCAGCTGCTGCTGATACCGCGCAACAAAAAAATCTCCAGGGATGGGCTTTTACTTTGCACTTTCCATCCTATTACCCAGTGATGCAATATTGCGAACATCGAGAACTAAGACGCCTAATGTACGAGGCTTATGCTACTCGCGCATCTGAACTCGCCCCTCAATATGGTGAAGGTAAATTAGATTGGGATAACACCCAAAACATGCTTGAGCAATTACGTTTACGCCATGAAGAAGCCAATATGCTTGGCTTTGAAAACTACGCTGCCTTGAGTTTGGCGCCGAAAATGGCTAATGATGTTAAAGAGGTTGATTTCTTTTTAACGGACTTTGCGCGTAAGGCCAAACCTTTTGCTCAAAGAGACTGGGACGAGCTTTGTCAATTTGCTACATCCAAGCTAGGCTTGGTAGATGGCATACAGCCCTGGGATAGCGCCTTCGCCGCTGAGCGACTGAAGCAAGAGCACTATGATTTCTCAGAGAATGAGCTCAAGCAGTATTTCCCTCTTCCTAAAGTGCTAGATGGTTTATTTGGGGTAATCCAAACGCTCTTTAGCGTTCGCATTGAACCCGCAGACTTGCCGACCTGGCACGACGATGTTCAATCATTTAAGGTTCAAGATCTTGATGGCAACATCCGCGCCTACTTCTATCTTGATCCTTATGCTCGCCCAGGAAAACGGGGTGGCGCCTGGATGGATGATGCCCGGGGACGCAGAGAATTACCCAATGGTGAAATTCAGATCCCAGTTGCGTACTTAGTCTGTAACTTTGCCCCGCCCGTCAAAGTTAATGGTGTCCTACGTCCACCGACAATCACCCATGATGATGTCATCACCCTATTCCATGAAAGTGGTCACGGTCTTCACCATCTTCTAACTCAAGTGAGCGCATTAGGTGTTTCAGGAATTAACGGGGTGGAATGGGATGCCGTTGAATTACCTAGCCAGTTCATGGAAAACTTCTGCTGGGAATGGGAAGTATTAGAAAAAATGACGGCTCATGTTGATACCGGTAAACCATTGCCACGCGAACTATTTAATAAAATGCTAGCCGCTAAAAATTTCCAAAATGGTTTGATGACTTTACGTCAGATCGTTATGTCATTGACCGACTGGAGACTACACTCCTCTTTCAATACTGAGAAAGCTCACGGGGCAGCTGTCCTTGAGGTGTCACGCAACATAGCCACAGACTTTAACGTTATCCCGCAACCTCCAATTTCACGCTGGATCAATACCTTTAGCCATATTTTTGCTGGTGGATATGCCGCTGGTTACTACAGCTACAAGTGGGCAGAAGTACTATCTGCAGATGCTTACTCCGCTTTTGAAGAGGCTGCCAAGCTGACTGGCAGTGTGTTAGATGCCGCTACCGGAAAACGATATCGTACGGAAATTCTAGAAGTGGGTGGTAGTCGCCCAGCTGCCGAGTCATTCAAGGCTTTTCGTGGCCGAGAGCCCAGTGTTGATGCCCTTTTACGTCACGGTGGTCTTGCCAGCTGAAGCCTAAGGTTTTAGCTGCGCAACGACTGGAGCATGGTCAGAGGGCTGCTCCCACGTACGAGGCTCTTTATCAATGGTACTTGCTATGCACTTGTTTTTTAGGTCGTCACTCAAGAGAATATGATCAATTCGCATTCCAGCATTACGCCTAAATCCCATCATTCGATAATCCCACCAGCTAAAGGTCTTAGGGGCTTGCTCAAACATTCTGAAAGAATCGTGCATACCTAAATTGATTAACCGAGCGAATGCATCTCTTTCTTGTGGAGAGACCAAATTTTGCCCTATCCATTTAGAAGGGTCATGAACATCAATATCGCTTGGGGCAATATTAAAGTCGCCCAATAAGGCCAATCTCTGATTTTCACTTAACTCTTGTTTGAGCCAATTCTCTAGGGCATTAAGCCATGAGAGCTTGTAGATAAATTTATCGCTATCGGGCGCCTGCCCATTAGGAAAATAGGCAGAAATCAGACGCATCGGTTGCATACCTTGAAAGCAGATAGTAGCAGCCAATATCCGCTGTTGATCATCAAGGTATTGGGGAATGTTTCGTACTGGCTTTAAAAAAGTAGTTGCCATATCAGTAGCCGTTGATGCTAATGCGGCACGTCGAACAATGATGGCGACACCGTTATAGGTTTTTTGACCGGCAACCAAACTCACATATCCGGCATCCTCTAAAGCTTGATGGGGGTAATTCTCATCAGTGAGCTTCAACTCTTGAAGGCATAGGGCGTCAATTGGCTGCTTTAATCGCTCCTGATCTTGTAACCATTGCAAGACTTGTGGCAAACGAACTTTTAAAGAGTTCACATTCCATGCTGCAATCCGTACTGACTCAGTCATTGATGCCAAGCTCCTGCAACTTGCGCGTAATTGTATTGCGCCCAATACCTAAGCGCTGGGCAGCTTCGACTCGCCTTCCTCTTGTAACCTCTAGTGCAGCCTGTAACACTGCCTTCTCAAATTTAGAACACAGGACGTCATAGACCTCTTGATCACCATCTTGAAGCATCTTGACTGCCAAGCGGCCTAAACCACTTTCCCAATCCAATGACGTAACTCTGGCAACATTTGAGCTTAATGATAAGGATTCACCTTCTAATATCACTGGCTGTTCAGTAGCCTCTGCCAATATATCTGCAGGCAAATCACTGACACCGATGACATTGGATGGAGTCATGACCGTCAACCAATGACAAAGATTTTCTAATTGACGAACATTACCTGGAAAAGGCATGGCACTAATATCCTTAAGCACCTCGTCAGATAACTTTTTAGGCTCAACGCCCAATGATTTGGCGCACAAAACCATAAAGTGCCTTGCCAGTACTGGGATATCTTCAGCACGTTCCCGCAATGGTGGCATGCGCAGACGAATCACATTAACACGATGCAATAGATCCTCTCTAAATACTCCTGCTGCAACACGCGCCTCTAAATTTTGATGGGTTGAGGCAATAATCCGCACGTTTGCCTTGATCGGATCCTGACCACCTACACGATAAAAGTGTCCGTCAGTTAAGGCACGCAAAATTCGTGTTTGCAGATCAAATGGGATATCGCCAATCTCATCTAGAAATAAGGTTCCACCATCTGCCTGCTCAAAGCGGCCACGACGTAAGGTTAATGCTCCAGGAAATGCGCCCCGCTCATGACCAAACAACTCCGATTCCAATAAATCTTTAGGCACCGCTGCAGTACTAAAAGTCACAAATGGCCCCTTTGCTCTTGGGCTATGTTTATGTAGAGCCTGAGCTACTAACTGTTTGCCAGTTCCGGATTCTCCGGTAATTAATACTGTGGAATGCGATTGGGCAAGACGGCCAATGGCTCTAAATACCTCTTGCATAGCAGGTGCTTGACCAATGATCTCAGTCGAGTCCTGCCTCCAGCCATTCACCTCCTTATTGCCCGATTGATTGCGTTCGCTTTGCTCCATCGCGCGACGAATTAACTCAACAGCCTTATCAATATCGAATGGCTTTGTGAGATATTCAAATGCGCCCCCTTGAAATGAAGACACCGCTGAATCTAAATCTGAATATGCCGTCATGATGATGACAGGCAATAAAGGATGGGTTTCTTTCACATTCTGCAAAAGATCGAGACCATTACCACGTGGCATACGAATATCGGAGACCAACACTGCAGGAGCATCTTTGTCTAAGGCATCTAAGACATCATTGGGATTAGAAAAGCTTTTATGAGGAATATTTTCACGCGTCAATGCTTTTTCCAGCACCCAACGAATTGATTGGTCATCGTCCACGATCCAAACGGGTTTCATAATACTTTCTCCTGCTTACGGTATGGAATTTGAATGTGAAAATCAGTACATCCAGGACGGCTATCACAAGCGATAAAGCCTTGATGTTGTTGTACAAACGTTTGCGCCAGAGTGAGACCAAGACCACTGCCACCTTCTCGCCCAGAAACCAATGGGAAGAAGATGCGTTCACGGATATCCTCGGGGATACCAGGGCCGTTATCAATCACATGTAAATCCATTGCCATCTTGTAGCGCTGCTTAGAAATCGTGACGGAACGGGCCACCCGAGTCTTGAGCTCAATTTGCGCTACCCCCTGTCGAATCTCTTCAGAGAGGGCTTGAGCAGCATTGTGGGCGATATTCAGCACTGCTTGAATCAACTGCTCACGATCACCCAATACCTCGGGAAGACTAGTATCGTAATTACGTATGATCCGCAGACCCTTAGGAAATTCGGCGAGCACAAGACTGCGTACTCTCTCAAGAGCCTCATGTACATTAAATGATTCCATCGCATGCGCTTTACGATGCGGCGCTAACAAGCGATCGACTAAGTTTTGTAAGCGATCAGACTCTTTAATAATGACTTGGGTATATTCTCGCAAACCCACTTCAGGCAGCTCAAACTCTAATAATTGAGCGGCGCCACGAATTCCCCCTAATGGATTCTTAATTTCATGCGCTAAATTACGCATCAACTGCTTGTTTGCCTCAACCTGCTGGGTAACGCGCTCATCACGCTCACTACGCAACTGCTGATCAATTGGAAACCATTCCATCATGATCAAAGCAGGATCTTCGAGACTTGCAATCACTACATGCGCAGGAATGGAATCTTGATGAATACTTCCCGGCAATGAATGCAACACCATCTCTTGACGCTGGGCTAATACATGCCCTGCTTGCACCTCTTCAATCATCAACTGTAAAGATTGATTTTCGCCAAATAAATCGCGCACAGACTGACCTTCAAGTGACTTACGTGAAAGATCTAAAGCTGACTCTGCAGCTGGATTCACGTAAACCAATTGATGGTTCTCCGCCTCAAATACCACGATGGCATTAGGCATTTGATCGAGCAATGTCGGAAAAAAAGGAGCAGCCGAAGCTGCCCCTTTGAACGAATTGCGCAACAGACCTGCGCTCAACATCTCTCCTTCGCTTACAGGGAGTAGT
>NZ_NCJB01000155.1:0-5420 GCF_002282275.1 Polynucleobacter sp. 39-46-10
GGATGGCATAGAAGACAAAGAGAGTTGGCTCAAGGTTTTACCCATGATTACGAATCTATCAATTCAGATGCAAAACCTACAAGCTAGAGGAATGGATTACGAACATATCCGTAATCTCCTACACGAGACTCTCTTGCGGTATGACGATCGTATCGATTCAAATCTATTTATACCGAACATAGAAAAGCAAGCGGAGGGATACGTAGATATCAACAGCGATCTTTCGATGAATCGGATGTGGCAAATGGGTGGAGACAAGCGCAGTACAGAACAACAATCAAAAGAGGAGACAGCAGATGCAAGAAGTGAAAAACTTTAGTTCTGGAGTATTAACCAATGGTGGTGCGATTCAGCGGGTGCAAGACCGTGAAGCCAAGCGTGAGCGTGAGCGCCTAGAAAAGGAGGCATATGAAAAGCATGCAGCCGAATCAGCCGCAAGACGCAATAAAGCCAGGGAAGATCGCGCTATTGAATTGGCTGAGCAATCTAAAGCAAGACAAGCTGCCGAAGAAGAAAAGCAGCGTAAGGCCGCGGAAAAATCAGCTCGTGATGAAGAGGAAAGGCTAAAGGTCGTTGCAGCCAAGGAGACCGCTCGTTTAGCAAGACAACAAGACCTGGATAGAAGGCTTGCAGAAAACAAAGAGAAGCAAGCGGCAGAACAAGCTGCCGCTGAAGTTGCTGCACTATTGGCAAAGCAGCAAGAGCTAGAGCGTCAAAACCAAAAGCAAACCCAGGCAGCAGCGCTATTGGATGATCTAAGTAAAGCCCCAGATGCAACCAAGACAGAAGCTTCAAAGCCGGTAATGGTGACTAAAGAGCTTGAGGATCCAGAAGAGCTGGAGGAGTTGGAACCTGAGGAGCTGGTATTGCAAATAGTGAAGGGCGCGGTCCATGTGCCAGCATCAATACCTACTATCGATGCAAGCGAAGGCGCTAGGACAGAGTTGCCAGCAGCTTATGACATGAGCGCGCTGATGCCCGCACCTGCCGTTCACACTGTAGAAGCTGCGCCACAGTCAGAAGTGCAAGTAGAAAGTGGCAAAGAGCTTATTGACGGCATCCTAACGGGCGCTGAACCAGCACCTCAAGATCAGGAGCAAGTGCCACAAGCAGCTCGTAGTGAGAATCGATTTCAGAAGATCATCAATACCAACCGCGATCTTGCAAAAGAAAACCAAACTCTTAAAGCAAGGGTCGAGAAGTTATTAGATGAAGTGCACGGCTACCAGGTTGAAGGTGAGCTAGTAGGCAGCATCTTGGATACACAGGAGCGTGCAAAGCGTCAGGACCCGCCCCAGAATGCAGCAGAGCGTTATCTAAAGCCTAAGCTATTTAACGTTGTAGATGAAGCTAAAAAAGAGATGCTCAAGTACCTCTCAACTCGTGAGGATGAGATTGATCACACGCATAAGTCAGTATTGTTTCTGAAATACATGCAAGACCCGTTCTATATGAATGTGTTCGTGCAAAACAATCAGGCTTCTGAGTGGTGGCCTGTAATTGATTCAATTTACAACTCGATTGGTTTGTCTGCGCCAGATTGGTCCAAGTCAATGGTTGAGACTTATCAACCCAAGGCTCAGCCACAGCCTCAGCCAATAAGAGCACGAACAGCAACTCTAGGTTCGCCAGTAGCTAGCTCTGAGCAACCAATGGACCGGATAGCCCAGCATCTTGGCAATATGGGAATTTAAGGGCCTATTACTAGGTCATGAGTGATTTTTCACACAAGCAGTTTCAAGGGCAGCTTTTTACTTTTGAACACTTAAAGCCAATTACCTTGGGCCTTGATTTGGCAATCAATCGTGTGGATCAGGCCATCCAAATTTTCGTGACATTTGGATGTCACTGCTTTACAGAGGAGTTTGACTCAAGCAAACATCGTGAAGAGCATGTCTATAGGTATCTCAGAGAGTTAAGAGCTTTTGATCCGCTACGTTACCAGTGCTCAAAGCATTTACCTACAGTAATGCAGACTTTGTTAAACGGGCTTATTTATCGGTCAGATAAAAGTTACACCTATGTATCGCAGATTGTGATTGATTCGCCGAATGGACCACAGCCGTATTCCATATTTTTTAGCTTAGAAAGGATGGGAAGTGCCAATGCTGTAGATTTAAAACTTTATGTCAAAAGTGCCTATATCAGCCCGTTAAAGTCTGGTAAAAATGCGCAAAAATGGCGTTTTAAGGGCTTGGTGTGTGATGTGCTGGGGGTATCTTGACAAAAGTTTTTCAGGGGGTAATAATCTTACAAAGACAGTTCGAGAGCGAGTGAGTATACGAACTAGCTGCCTAGCAATAGGTCCTGCAAGCCAGCAGGGGTAACAGAGCCTCGCAGCGAGATCCCATAAGATCTCAAGGAAAGGGCCTTCGGGCCCTTTTTCTTTGGCTAAAAATTTACCGACACTGCCTGCAAAATCAAGGTCACCCCAGAGGGGTGGCGAAGCTTACCTTGATGTGCGATGCCTAAAAGACACTATTTCGATGGTTAAGGTGACAAAAAGGAGCCTTGACCATAGAAGCAGAAGTGGGTTCATTGCAAATAAAAACCCCAGAAATATCCAAACCCCTTACCAAGTACCCCAATAATCAATTCATGTAGAGAGAGCTAAACACTCTATCTACTGCTTCATGTCAATGCGTTAAAGCTAGAGTCGCGCCTAGTAGCGTAGCAATGGATGGGTTCACGCTCCATCACCAGGTATTGAAGCCAACCAATTTATTAAATAACTATTGATGGGGTGGCATATGCCAATTTCAAATACAGACTTGCAAGAGTTAGCTAAGGTTTCCTTAGATGAGTACTTACGCAATCTACCAGTCGATCAAATCGCTGTAGAGAGACCTTTCCTTAAAAAACTCATGGAGGGGCGTAAGAGCTTATTAGGCGCAAAACAGAACGTAGTCGAAAATATCCGCAAAGAACACGGCAGTAACTTTAGCTGGGCGTTTGGAGAAGAGACGGTCAAGTTCAATAAACGCAATACCACTGAGCAAGCCTCCTTCCCGTGGCGTAGGGCGGTGGATGGTCTCTATATTGACTATGACCGCTTATTCAGTAACGGGATCAAAGTGCGTGAAGGCGGGGCTCGAGGTTTTCAGCTCGAATACAACGAACGCGTACAACTAATCAACCTCTTGGATGAGCAATTAGAAGTCCTACGAGAAGGATTCCTCAATAAGCTGGACTTAGAGTTACACCGCGACGGCTCACACGGCGCAGATGCAGTAGTTGGTTTAGATAGCCTAGTCAGCCTAGCGCCTGATGCTGGCACAGTAGGCGGTATTGATCGAGCCAAAGCAAGCTACTGGCGTAACTACGCAGTCAAAGACATTGCCTCAACATCGCCAGGGAACTTAGTAGGTGAGATGGAAACTGCATGGCGTCAATGTATTAAACATGGCGGTAGCCCTGATTTCATCATCGCTGGGGGTAAGTTCATTGATACCTATCGCAAGCAGGTGACAGTGACTCATATCGCTGGATCAGGTGAGACCAAGTACATCGATGCTGGCGTTGGAGCAGGCGTTAACACTGGCTTAGCTTTTAAAGGAGTGGAGATCATCTGGGATCCACAGTTTGATGAGCTTGATGCCATGGCTAATCGCACGGTGGAGTGGAGTAAGCGTTGTTATTTCCTCAACACTCGATTTATGAAGCTGCGCGATGACGATCTAGACATCGTTGCCCCAATCCGTCCGCACGATACCTTGGCAATGTATGCCATGGTTAATCTGCGCTGCGCTTTATCTATCTCACGAGCGAATGCCCATGCGGTATTGGCAATTCAATAAGGAGGAAGAAATGAACAACAGTATGAACCATAAAGAGCTCATTCATAGCGACTTCCAAATTAAAGAGGTGGAAGCGGTAGTGCGCAGAGATGCCTTCACAACCATCCATGTGTACGTACCGCCGTATGAAACTAATATCCTTCGCAATCTCTTTGGGCGCGAGAACGTCACGGTGTTCGAGCGCCCTTCAAAGACCACCATTACTCCAGAGCAGGAGTACGACCGCCTATGCGCTAAGTATGGCCATGAGGTCGTAGCCAAAGTCTTTGGTGAGGATGATGGCGATCGCCTAATGGAGATCGTGGAGGGCTTGATGAAAGAGGGTCAGCTTCCAGCGCAAGAGAAAGCATTAGAAGAGACTATTGATCAAGCAGGACCTCATCAAGAGTCACCAGAAACTAAAGGAGCCAAGAAACGCTAGCAGTAGGGAAGACCACCGCTAGCAGCAGGTGTTTGGGTGCGGCTGCGGGTGTTGAAGTAACCATGGTGTGTGGGCGCGCGTAACTGCGCCCCACTGCCAACACCAATTAAAAGCCTTGGCGGTAGTGGGGCGGTGGACTTCCATATTCCAAGCATCAAGAAAAGAACTAATGACATGCTTCCAATCATCGCCTCTCTAGTACAAACCTTGGCCGTAAATGGCCTTGGTCTACTTGCGGGCGCGGTCCAGGCTAAAGGTAAGGAATTTATTGAGAGCAAGATTGGTGCGCGTATTCCAGACAACCCCAGTCAGGAAGATCTCATTAAGCTCAAGCAGCTAGAGATTGAACAAGAGCAACTCCTTTTGCAATACACGCTCAAGCAAAAGGAGTTGGAGATTGAGGAATCCAAGCTTCTAGCGGAGATGCATCGTGCTTCACAAGAGAATGCCACGCAGCGCTGGCAATCAGATATGGGCAGCGATTCCAAGTTATCAAAGAACATTCGTCCAGGTACATTGGTGTACATCCTCACGGCCTACCTCTTGTTCGCTTTGCTCTCCGCCATGGGAATTGATATCAATGAGGCTTATGTAAAGCTCCTAGGAGAATGGGGGCAACTAGTCATGCTGGCTTACTTTGGCGGTAGATCGGTAGAAAAGATCTTTGAGATGCGTATGCATGGCTTAAACAAAAAAGAAGAGCAATGAGCAATTTAGTAAAAGAGCAGGCAGCATTCCTAATTGACGTCAGTCGCCTCATTCAGTTTGCAGCTGCAGAAGGATGGGTAATCACTGGTGGGGAGCTTTGGCGCTCACCAGAGCAGCAAGAGATCTATTTCAAAAGCGGTAGGTCTAAAACAATGAACAGCAATCATCTAAGGCGCTGCGCTATTGATTTCAATTTCTTCTGGAATGGAAAACTTGTCTGGGATAAAGATCTCATCCGTACGGTTGGCGAATACTGGGAAAGCCTAGACCCTAAGAATAGATGGGGTGGAAATTTCAAAGGATTTGTGGATGTGCCACATTTTGAACGGGTGTGTTGAGGTTAACCCCCAGAGGTCGGCTATCGGCCAGAAGTAGTCACTGCAATTCTAGTAACAGAACTCATTTAATTACAATTTCAGAATTAAAGAAGATAGAAATTTAAATTGTGTCTTAAATCGTATCAATCTTAGTCAATGCTATAAAGAGGCGAGAAG
>NZ_NCJB01000156.1:0-5411 GCF_002282275.1 Polynucleobacter sp. 39-46-10
CAGCCAGACTTAGAGGCCAAGAAATCGGCACCAGTATGGCAAAAGCAGATCCAGCTCCATAGTACAAACGAGTTTGAGAATGAACCTGGTGTCACCTTATTTATTCGCGGAACTGAGTTAACTGCGGATTTACGCATGGTGGTATTTGATGACATTACTGATGTGGTCAGCGCTCAACGCTCGATTGCCTGGAGTGAGGTTGCCAGACGCCTAGCGCATGAGATTAAGAATCCCTTAACCCCCATACAACTCTCAGCAGAGAGGTTGCAGCATAAGTTGGCAGGTAAGTTGAGTCCTGAGCAAGAAGAGATGATGAATCGCAGTACTGAAACGATCATCGGACAAGTTCAGGCAATGAAAGAGATGGTGAATGATTTTAGGGATTTTGCAAAAACGCCCAGCCCACAACTAAAGTCAGTCTCAATCAACGCCTTGATACAGGAGATTTTGGGTTTATATGAGGGAAGCCCCATAAAAACTCAGCTTGATGAGCGCAGCCCAAATATTATGGGTGATCCTACGCAACTTAGACAGATTATTCATAATCTTTTGCAGAACGCACAAGATGCTACTCTTGAGGGTGAGCATCAAGCTGAGCCAGTCGAAGTCAAAACTGAAATAGTGCCTTACGGCGAAGTCAATGGTGTGCCACAGAATGCGGTGCGCCTAACGATAAGTGATAGCGGTTCAGGATTTCCAGCTAAGATATTGGCAAGGGCTTTTGAGCCGTACGTAACAACAAAGAGTAAGGGCACTGGATTGGGTCTGGCAGTAGTGAAGAAAATCGTAGATGACCACGGCGCCAAAATTGAAGTTCGGAACCGTATTCGAGGGGATGAAGTGATCGGCGCACAAGTATCAATTTTGTTTATGAATCTGGCAAAAGAGGCAGCATAAGTATGGCAAGTATTTTGGTGGTCGATGATGAGATGGGAATCCGAGAGCTTCTTAATGAGATTCTGACGGATGAAGGCCACACTGTTTATGCGGCCGAGAGCGCTATGCAGGCTCGCACAATCCGCGAACAAATGCGTCCAGACCTCGTCTTGCTGGATATTTGGATGCCTGAAGTTGATGGCATTACCCTATTAAAAGAGTGGTCCAAGACGGGTCAACTCACGATGCCAGTAGTTATGATGTCTGGCCATGCCACGATTGATACCGCAGTTGAAGCTACCCGCATTGGCGCACTTAACTTCTTGGAAAAGCCCATCGCGCTTCAAAAATTACTCAAAACTGTTAACAAGGCTCTTGAGAGTGCGCCCAAGTTTATTGAGCCTGTTGAGGAAAGAGTGCCTTCTGCGTCCTCATCCAGCCCCACCCCTAGAGTGGCAGCCAGTGAGAAGGTCACTCAAGTACAAGAGGGTGAGTACATTAGTGGGATTGCAAAAACTTACTTTGATTTGCCGCTTCGTGAGGCCAGGGACTTATTCGAAAAAGCCTACTTCGAGCATCAAATGATCATCATGGGTGGTAGCATGACTAAGATTTCTGAATACACTGGTTTAGAGCGCACACACCTCTACCGCAAGTTAAAAGCTTTAGGAATCGACACCTCACGCAATAAAGCCGAGCAGTAAACACCAAGTATGAGTCCCTTGTAATGTTCTTTGGGACTATTGGTGTGGCGCACAGCATTGACATTGCGACGGATCATTGCGCTAACATCATTTCGGAATTATTCCCATGGAAATAAAGGTTAACTTTCTCGATAAGTTGCGTCTCGAAGCCAAGTTCGATGACTTCACGGTAATTGCTGATCAGCCCATTCGATATAAAGGGGATGGTTCAGCCCCGGGACCTTTTGACTACTTTTTGGCTTCCTCCGCTTTATGTGCCGCCTATTTTGTAAAGCTGTATTGCGACACACGCAATATCTCAACCGAGAACATTCGCCTTTCGCAAAATAATATTGTCGACCCAGAAAATCGTTACCAACAGATATTCAAAATTCAGGTTGAATTGCCAGAAGATATTTCTGCCAATGATCGCCAGGGTATCTTGCGATCCATCGAGCGCTGTACGGTCAAGAAAGTCGTACAGGCGGGCCCGGAGTTTGTCATTGAAGAGGTTAAGAATCTCGATGCTGATGCGCAGAGCCTTTTAACTTTGAACTCGGCCTCAGATGTAAGCACCATTATTCCAGGTAAGGATTTGCCGCTAGAGCAAACCATTGCGAATATGTCTGGTGTGCTTGCCAATCTAGGAATTAAGATTGAAATTGCCTCATGGCGTAACCTGATTCCTAATGTATGGTCTTTACATATTCGCGATGCACACTCGCCAATGTGCTTTACCAATGGCAAAGGCTCCACAAAAGAAAGCGCGCTAGCCTCAGCCTTGGGCGAGTATATCGAGCGACTCAGCAATAACCATTTTTATGCTGGTGCATTTTGGGGTGAGGATATAGCCAATAGCAATTTTGTTCATTATCCAAATGAGCGTTGGTTTAAGCCAGGACCAAAAGATGCGCTACCTAAAGAAATTCTGGATGAGTATTGCCTAGAGATTTTTAATGCTGATGGTGAACTGCGAGCCTCACATTTAATCGATACCAATTCTGGCAATGTAGAGCGGGGAATTTGTTCATTGCCATATGTACGTCAGTCAGACGGTAAGACTGTGTATTTCCCATCCAACTTAATTGAAAATTTGTATGTCAGTAATGGCATGAGCGCTGGCAACACACTTGCTGAAGCGCAGGTGCAATGCTTGTCAGAGATTTTTGAACGAGCAGTTAAACGTCAAATTATTGAAGAAGAAATTGCTTTGCCAGACGTGCCACAAGAAGTGCTTGCAAAATACCCCGGTATTCTGGCGGGCATTCAGAGTCTTGAAGAGCAGGGCTTTCCGGTGTTGGTAAAAGACGCATCATTAGGCGGCATCTAACCTGTTATGTGCGTTACTTTAATGAACCCAAGAACGGGCGGAGTATTTGCATCCTTTGGGGCGCATCCAAGATTGGAAGTCGCCCTGGAGCGGAGCCTAACTGAACTTCTGCAAGGCCGTAGTCTAGAAGGCTTGAATGATTTACCGCCGCCTACTTTCGCTAGTGAGGCGGTGACTGAGCCAAATAATTTTGTTGAGCACTTTATTGACTCTAGTGGCATTGTGTCGTGGCGATTCTTCAGCGCTAAATCAAATTACGATTTTGTTGAGTGGGACTTTTCAGGTCATGGCGAGCACTCCAATAGAGATGAAGCGGCAACCCTGTTTGGCATTCTTAAAGATATGGGTAAAGAAGCTTATGTAGCAGTGTATGACGAGCTGGGAGCGATTGCTTGCAGAATCCTGGTGCCAGGGTATTCCGAGGTGTACCCGATAGAAGACTTGGTTTGGGATAACACGAACAAGGCCCTGTTATTCCGTGCTGATATTTTGAATCTACACAAACTAGATAATGCCAATCTAAGGAAGCTACTAGAAAATCTAGAAAATAATGAACTTGATGAGTATGGTGATATCGCCACATTGATTGGTATTGAGTTTGACGAGAATACGCCCTGGGGTCAATTAACGGTTCTTGAGTTGAAGCTCTTAATTAATCTGGCATTGAAACAATTTGAAGAGGCGCATGAACTTGTTGGCGCTTTTCTGCAATACAACGACAATGCGGTCGAACGCAAACTGTTTTATCAGGCCTTAAATACAGTGCTTGAGATTGAGCTTGATGAGAATTTAGAGCTAAATGACTATCTGCAAAATCTACGACGTATGTTTAGCAAGGAAAGAATCGATGCGGTTTTGGGATCAGTAAGTGGTAGTGTGCGCTTCTTTGGATTAACTCCAACAAGCACGAAGTTAGAGGGCTTAGAGAGGCACCATCGTTTAATCGACAGTTATAAAAAATTACATTTGGCCCGGTCCTCTAGATAGGGGCTAATTACTATTTAGGCTGACCCATGTCGAACATTAAAGAATTGGCGATTATTGGAGACGGCTTTGCTGCAGCTGTAATGGTGGCGCATCTCTTGCGCAGGGGCATTGCGCCCACCGCTATAACGGTGATTGGCTCAGGCACCCTAGGAAAGGGAAATGCATATGGTTGTGACAATCTACATTTTCGACTAAACATCCGTGAGAATTTGCCAATCATTTTTTCAGATGACCCCTTGCATTTTTCAAGGTGGGCTAAAGAGCATGTAAATGATCCAGAAGCAAAGACTGATGCAGGATATTTTTATCTTCGCCAAGATTTTGGTCGGTATGTTTCTGAACTGATTTCTACTGAATCTAAACCAGATGACATTGAACAAATTAAAGCTAAAGTTCTTAGCTTAAGTTCGGCCGATAATTCTTGGAATCTTGTTCTTGATAACCAAGCGGTATTAAGTGCAAAGCGAGTCATTATCGCGACTGGCAATCCCCCGCCCACTTGGCCTTGCGTAGTCACTAATCCTTATCCCAATCTATCTGCATCATGTCTTGTTGAGAACCCTTGGACGGGACATGGATTAGTCGGGGTCGAAGCCCATGAGAGGATTATTTTGCTTGGTGGAGGATTGACAGCATTAGATGCCATTAATAATTTGGTAGAGCGTAAGCATCTTGGACAAATATATGTGATTAGTCCGAGAGCCATTTTTCCTCCAGCCCAGGCGAATTGGGAAAGAAAGATTCAGCCCGTTTGGCCGCAGAATTTAAGTCCAGCTAAATTCATTCGTTTCATACGAGATTATTTGCCATCAACATCCACTACGAGCACAGAGTGGCAGAGCGCATGGGAAGAGTTGAGGACAAATATTAATATCATTTGGCAACAATTCTCCGTGCATCAAAAGCGAACTTTATTTAAGAGAGTGGGTTGGCTATGGAATTTATATCGTTTTCGAGCCTCACCACAAACGATAGCTGCATATGAAAAGCTGAAGTCAAATAATCAAATTCAATTTGTATTGGGGCGTGCAATAGAAATCAAATGTACTGACTCTAAGGTGAGAGTGCTCTTGGGTAATGGAATTAATGTTGAGGGAGATCGAATCATCAATTGCACAGGCGTTGCATCTGATCCCTTACTAAATCAACTCATTGAAAATCGATTGGCGATCAGGGACCCGCTTGGGCATGCTATCGCGGTTGATGCAAGTTTCCGAGTGATTCGTTCACCATCTGATCGGTGGAATAGTTTATGGATGATTGGGCCGGCAACCATGGGAAGCTTGGGTGATGTCATAGCTGCAAGTGCTATTGCCAAGCAAGCCGAGCAATTAGCAGGTCAGATTGCTGGGGGCTAAGAAACACTCCATAAGCCCCTTTAAATACAGTCTCTTGGGTGCCGATTGATAAGTCAATTGAGTAAATTGCCATCGTAAACCCAGTTTTTAATCCTATAAATTAGTTTCATTTATAACCATAACTCTTGGCCTGGTAGCTCAGTCGGTAGAGCAGAGGATTCTCATATCCTTGCCTAT
>NZ_NCJB01000157.1:0-5408 GCF_002282275.1 Polynucleobacter sp. 39-46-10
CTAATAAATTCATAAAAATTGTGTAAACCCCAATAAGCTGAGTTTGCGCCCATAAAGCCTATAAAATCTTCTTTTATTTACAAAAAGCATAAAGGCTTAGCCCACACAGCTCATGACCAAAGCAAGTTCTGATATTCCAGCTATACCGGTCATTCCCGTCATTCTCTGTGGTGGCTCTGGTACTCGTCTTTGGCCTTTATCTCGCTCGGGCTTTCCAAAGCAGTTTTTGGTGCTTTCAGGTGATGATTCAGCAAAAAGCCTCTTTCAACAGGCGGTGGAGCGATTAAATACCGTTGCCACTGGAAACACCGGAAACACTGGAAATGCGCAGTCTTCTATTACCATTGGTAAAACACTGATTGTGACCAACGAAGAGCATCGCTTTTTAGTTACAGACCAATTACGGGAGTTGCCCCAAGTCAAGGCAACACTATTACTTGAACCCATCGGCCGCAATACTGCTCCAGCACTAACCTTAGCTGCGCTATATGCCAGCGAGCAGGGATCTGAAAGTAATACAACATCATCCGATCCCATTTTGGTGATTACGCCGGCAGATCAAACTATTCAGAATGGCGCAGCGTTTACTAAGGCATTGCAAGATTGCGTCAATGTGGTTGCATCTGACAAGAGTAAAAAAACGATTGCCATCTTAGGTATTACGCCAACCGCGCCAGAGACGGGTTATGGCTACATTCAGAAGGGTTGGACTCAAGGCATCCATGGTGAATTTACTGTTGAGCAATTTGCAGAGAAGCCGGATGCCAAAACTGTCCAATCCTATTTAGACAACGGCCATTATTTCTGGAATAGCGGCATGTTTGTTTTGCGTGCGAGCACTTGGCTCGCCGCTTTAAAAGAATTTCGCTCTGATATTTTTGGTGCCACTGAGACGGCTTGGGTTGCTAGAGCGATTGATCAATCTGGCGATGCTGAATTTATTCGCCCCGACAAGGAAGTATTTCAATCTATTCCGAGTGAGTCGATTGACTATGCTGTGATTGAAAAATGCCCTGGTAGTCAATATCAGATCAAGATGGTTGAGCTCAATGCAGGTTGGAATGATTTAGGTGCCTGGGATGCAGTCTGGCAAGTGGGTAAAAAAGATGAGTGCGGTAATGTCACTAGTGGCGATACTTTGCTGAGCAATACTAATAACTCATTGGTGCATGCCAGTAGTCGTTTAGTCGGTACTGTGGGCATTGATAACCTAGTCATTATTGAAACGGCTGATGCGGTGCTGGTTGCCGATCGCTCCAATAGCCAAGATGTTAAAAGTATCGTCAATCAATTAGAGCAACAACAGCGTGAAGAGAAAAACCTGCACCGTAAGGTTGCGAGACCTTGGGGTTGGTATGACAGCGTGGATGAGGGTGAGCGCTTTAAAGTCAAGCGTATTCAGGTAAAACCTGGAGCGAGCTTATCCTTGCAAATGCACCATCATCGCGCTGAGCATTGGATTGTGGTTAAAGGTACCGCAGAAATTACGAATGGCGACAAGGTCATCATGTTGACTGAGAACCAAAGTACTTATATCCCCCAAGGCCAAACTCATCGCTTGGCTAATCCTGGCAAAACTGCACTAGAGATTATTGAGGTGCAATCGGGTGGTTATCTTGGTGAGGACGATATTGTGCGATTTGAAGATACTTATGGACGCTCACAATAATGAGCAATGAAATGAATTCAGCAGAGCTCAATAGTTTAAAAAAGCGAACCGCCTTAATTTGTGGGGTGAGTGGCCAAGATGGTAGCTATTTGGCACAATTGCTTTTGCAAAAAGGCTATGCAGTTTTTGGTACTTCACGAGATGTACAAGGCTCCTCTTTTGCCAACCTTAAGAAGTTGGGTATTGAAGGTCAAGTCAGTTATATCTCCATGGTCCCAGAGGACTTTAGAAGTGTGTTGGTTGCGCTACGCAAAAGTAATCCCGATGAGATTTATTACTTAGCAGGCCAATCCTCGGTAGGCTTATCTTTTGAACAGCCTGCTGAAACCATTCAAAGTATTACCTTGGGTACCCTCAATATCTTAGAGGGTTGTCGCATGGTGGAGCAACCCATCAAAATCTACCATGCTGGATCTGGTGAATGTTTTGGTGACACCCACGGCGAGTCAGCCAATGAAAATACTCCGTTCTACCCAATGAGTCCTTATGCGGTTGCAAAGAGTTCCGCCTATTGGTTAGTCAATAACTACCGTGATGCCTATGGCTTATTTGCCTGCACTGGTATTTTGTTTAACCATGAGTCTCCACTGCGCCCTGAGCGCTTTGTGACGCAAAAAATCATTCGAGCCGTAAAGCGTATTGCTCAGGGCAGCAAAGAGCAGTTAAAGCTGGGGCGTTTGGATATTGCCAGGGACTGGGGTTGGGCCCCTGAATATGTAGAGGCCATGTGGTTGATGTTGCAACAAGATAAACCAGCAGACTTTGTGATTGCCACAGGAACCACGATTACCTTAGAAGAGTTTGTGAAGACTGCGTTTGAGCAAGCAAAGCTCAATTGGAAAGACTTTGTGGTTCAAGATCCGACTCTTTTTCGCCCGACAGATTTAGAAATTGGACGGGCGGATCCGAGCAAGGCAAATAAAGGGCTAAATTGGGAGGCCTCAATCAAGGGTGCTGAAGTCGTCAAAAGAATGTATCAATCTTTATAATCAATTTTTAATATAGTTATTAGTTATTTAAAAAAACAGTAGTCAAAATAAATATGAAAAATAATCAAAAAGTCGCATTAATTACCGGTATTACTGGCCAAGATGGCTCTTATCTGGCTGAGTTCCTATTAGAAAAAGGCTACATCGTTCATGGGATTAAGCGCCGTGCGTCTTCATTTAATACCGAGCGGATTGATCATCTATATCAAGATCCTCATGTGAACCATCCTGACCTGATTCTGCATTACGGCGATCTGACTGACACCAGTAATTTGGTGAGGATTATTCAAGAGTGTCAGCCTGATGAAATTTATAACTTGGGCGCGCAGTCGCACGTGGCCGTTTCTTTTGAATCCCCAGAGTACACGGCAGATGTCGATGCAATGGGCCCACTGCGGATGCTTGAAGCGATTCGTATTTTAGGTCTGGAGAAGAAAACCCGTTTCTACCAAGCATCCACTTCTGAGCTCTATGGCTTAGTGCAAGAGATTCCACAAAAAGAGACAACCCCTTTTTATCCTAGAAGCCCCTATGCAGTAGCTAAGATGTACGCTTACTGGATTACCGTGAACTACCGTGAAGCGTACGGCATGTATGCCTGTAACGGAATTCTCTTTAACCATGAATCCAAGCGTCGTGGCGAAACCTTTGTTACTCGCAAAGTGACTCGCGGCCTAGCCAATATTGCCCAAGGCCTTGAGAAGTGTCTGTTCATGGGTAATATTGATGCCCTGCGTGACTGGGGTCATGCGAAAGACTATGTGCGTATGCAGTGGTTAATGCTCCAACAAGACAAGCCAGAGGATTTTGTGATTGCTACTGGTGTGCAGTTCACGGTCAGGGAATTTATCACTCGTAGCGCCAAGCAATTAGGTATTGCTCTCAAGTTTGAAGGCGCTGCCGAAAACGAGAAGGCCATCGTTGCTAGCATTGAAGGTGATAAAGCACCAGCCTTAAAGGTAGGTGATGTGATTATGCAAATTGATCCACGCTATTACCGTCCTACTGAAGTCGAAACCCTTTTGGGTGATCCAACGAAGGCCAAAGAAAAGCTGGGTTGGGTTCCAGAAATCACACTCGATCAAATGATCGTTGAGATGGTGGCTAATGACTTGGATCAAGCAAAGCAACATGCCTTATTAAGTAAGCATGGTTACTCAGTGGCAGTTGGTAAAGAGAATTAATTGCGAATAATTAAGAAGTAAATCCCAGAATAAATATCAAGCAAAAAAAATTAAAGAATGATTACTGATTTAAATCACAAGATCTACGTAGCTGGGCATCGTGGGATGGTTGGGTCTGCAATTGTTAGAACCCTTCAAGCTAAGGGTTATCTCAATATTGTTACAAGAACTCACGCAGAACTTGATTTAACCAACCAGGCAGCTGTACAAGCATTCTTTGGGCAAGAAAAGCCTGATCAAGTCTATTTGGCTGCAGCTAAGGTGGGCGGTATTCATGCTAATAATACTTATCCCGCTGAGTTTATATATGACAACTTGATGGTTCAGAACAATGTCATTCATCAGGCTTTTCTGAGTGGGGTGAAAAAACTCTTATTTTTAGGATCAAGTTGTATCTACCCTAAGATGGCGCCTCAACCAATGGGTGAAGATGCATTGCTGATGGGCAAGTTGGAGCCTACAAATGAGCCTTATGCGATTGCCAAAATTGCCGGTATTAAGATGTGCGAGAGCTATAACCGCCAGTACGGAAAATCCCATGGTGTGGATTATCGTTCGGTAATGCCAACCAACCTCTATGGCCCTGGAGATAACTACCATCCTGAAAATAGCCATGTGATTCCAGCACTGATTAGAAGATTTCATGAGGCTAAAGTAACAGGCGCTCCAGAAGTGGTGATTTGGGGTACGGGCACTCCTAAGCGTGAATTTTTATACGTAGATGATATGGCTGCTGCATCAGTATTTGTGATGGAGTTGGATAAAGGAATCTATGATGAGCACACATCTCCAATGGAGAGTCATATTAATGTTGGTTATGGCAGTGATGTGACAATTGCCGAATTGGCGGATACAGTTGGCCGTGCTGTTGGCTATCAGGGAAGGATTAGTTTTGATGCAAGCAAGCCTGATGGTGCACCACGTAAGTGGATGGACTCTAGTCGTCTGAATAAGTTGGGTTGGAAGGCCTCGGTTTGCTTAGAGATTGGCCTGCAGAAGACTTATGGAGAGTTTGCCCAAGCAGAATGCTAGCATTCCACGAGGGGTTTATTGATTACGAATGGTCGATGGCGCTTTTGGAAAAGTAGCGTCAATTAGATCATGGTGGCTTTTGATTAATGGCTTATAGAAGTCGGGGCTCCATACATCATAGGCATGCATTCCCATTGGTAATTGCCTGGATTTAAGAAGCCAGTATTCTGGATCACTTTCAAATGCAAAATTGCTAGCCAATTCAATGGGGCACGATTTAAAAGAATGGTCCCTCTGTCCCCAGTATCCAAAGAAAGCATCTTCTAGAAAATAGTTGAGAGATTCATGATTTTGTTTTCGTAAAAGAAGATCTAGTGTGCGCGGAATGTTTCGCAGGGATAGCCCTCCATTACCCACGTGAAATCGGGAAAAAAAGTTTTTTAAAATTGGGCGATTAAATAAAAATAAGGGGTTTTCAAAACCCGTCTTCCATGGTGCGCCAAAATAGTCGTAGCCTAGAGACGTGAAAAATAGAACTTTATTTTCCAGTAAAAAGGCATCAAGTTGATGCATAAGCATCCACTGGTATTTGTC
>NZ_NCJB01000003.1:0-39820 GCF_002282275.1 Polynucleobacter sp. 39-46-10
GTTAATAGGGAATTGAGTTCGGCTAAGCGCGTGTCTAGGTGGTCTAGCTTAGCCCGCATGCTGGGCTTCATCTAATGGTCTTCTGGCTTGGAGTGCGAGGCGAATAATTTTGGAAGCAACTTAATCAGGGCGTCACGCTCAGCACCATTGGAGTGTTGTAAAGCATGCAATGAGCCATGCAAGAACTTATTGGTTAAGCCTTGAGCCATCGCATTGAGAACTTCTTGGGGATCCTCACCACGCATTAATCGTTTCATCGCGCGATCGAGTTCAAGTTGTCTGAGGTGTTCGCCTTGCTGCTGAATATCCTGAATTAATGGCACAGTCTTGCGACCCTGCATCCAGTGCATAAAGTTTCCAACACGATCTTCAATGATTGCCTCTGCTTGACTTACTGCAGCTTGACGGAGGGAGGCGCCTGTTTGAATCATCACACCTAAATCATCAACCGTATAAAGATAAATGTCATTTAAACGAGCAATCTCAGGTTCAAAGTCACGGGGTACTGCTAAGTCAATCATTACCATTGGTTTATGGCGACGTTGCTTCAGAGCGCTCTCCACCATTCCTAAGCCGATGATAGGAAGTGATGAGGCAGTGCTTGAAACAATGATGTCGAATTCATGTAATCGTGATGGAAGCTCGGAAAGCTTGAATGATTCTGCTTCAACATCTTGAATCGAAATCGAGTCTGCTAATTCTTGGCCGCGCTCTATGGTGCGATTGGCGATTGCAACCCCTTTAGGTTTACGTGCCACAAAATGGGTTGCACATAAAGTGATCATGTCACCAGCGCCAATGAACAAAACACGTTGATCAGCAATACTTTCAAAAATGCGTTCAGCCAATCGAACTGAGGCAGCTGCCATCGAGATTGAGTGAGCACCAATTTCTGTAGAGCCACGAACTTCTTTTGCGACGGCAAAGGTTTTCTGAAAGAGTTGATTGAGATAAGTGCCAAGTACGCCTGCATCATTTGCAGTACGTACAGCATCTTTCATCTGACCCAAGATTTGGGTTTCACCAATCACCATGGAATCTAATCCACAGGCAACTCTAAAGGCGTGACGTACCGCATCCGATTGCGGTAGTGAATAAATGTGCGGCTCCAAACTACTTGGAGCGAGTTGTTGAGTTTTTGCCAACCAATCAAAAGTGGCTTCATGCAAAAGACTGGCTGCATCTGCATCATTAGCGGCGCAATAGACTTCGGTGCGATTGCATGTGGATAAGATGGTGGCTTCTGGTAGCCCGGCCTGATTCGCGCCAACGAGATGTTGGCGAAGATCGTGCAACGCTTCTTGAAGAAATTCAGGGTCAAAGGCGACCTTTTCCCGAATGGCGACCGGCGCTGTGTGATGATTGATGCCGAGTGTCAACAACTTCATAATGGTGATTATAGATTTGATGTCAGCAACAATGGGGGTAGCAATGGGGTTTTTAGCTTTTCTGGTGATCGGTGGCTTAACGGGCCTATTTGCCTTGGTTTTTTACCCTGGGCAACGTAAAGCTAAGCCCAAAATCAAGAGATTCCTCATGGCTGCCTTAATAGGCTTCATATCTGCCTTAGCAAGCTCCTATGTAGGGCAATTTACAGGCTTCTTTCAGTCTGGACAGATGCTGGAGTGGCTAAGTGCCATAGCGGCCTCTTGTCTGGCGGGGGTTTTATACGCGAGCACAGATAAATAAGAAGAAACATGCTGTTATTGGCTTTAGCGCATCAAAATTTACCCCTATTTAATGTGTAATATATTACACATTTTTTATGAGTTTGTGGCACAATACATGCTATGAATTTACGTGAAATTGGACTGCAGGTAGCAAATCGCAGAGTTGCTCTTGGTTTGACTCAAGATCGCTTAGCCAAGCTATCCAATTTGTCCAGATCAACCATTCTTCATTTAGAAAATGGCACCCTAAAAGATTTAGGGGCTGCTAAATTATTAGCTCTACTCGGGTTGCTTGGGATCGACGTTTCAATGCAAGGGCGGCATAAAAAGCAATATGCCCTAGAGGCAGCTGGCCAAACTGCAAGCGTGAGTTACAAAAATAAATTAACTGCCCCACAGTTAGCAAAGTCATTGGTGTCAGGAAAAATTCCTGAACCCATCTTTCCCTACATAGCTTCCTTGCTTGATGAGGCCCCATTACCCCTAATTGTTTTGGCAGTTGAGGAGGCAGCGAAAGCAAGTAATATCTCCCCAAAGAGCATATGGAAAAATATTGATCGTTGGGCTCATGAAATGCACTCGCCAAGAGTGGCTTGGCGGTAATGCTAAATGAGTAAATCAATTCACGGACGTGATCTGCCTGATGGTGTTTGGAAAGAGTTATTTCCCTATGCACTTCGAATCATTGCCGAAATTAAAAAGCATGGAATGGCTGACCCCTTTTGGACATTCGGGGGAGGAACTGTTCTGATGTTGCGCTATCAGCATCGGCTCAGCAAGGATATTGATATATTTGTTCCCGATCCCCAGTATCTGGGTTTTGTCACTCCAAGACTGAGTGATGTTGCTGCTGATATTTCTTCACAATATGTCGAAGACCAAAACTCCTATGTCAAGTTAATTCGTCCAGAGGGGGAAATTGATTTCGTGGCATCCCCTAATCTCACTAAGCCTGGATTTGAAATGTGGAATATTTTTGGAGACACCATTCGTGTTGAGACTGCTGTAGAAATTGTGGCCAAAAAACTCTGGCACAGAGGAGATAGGGCGGCTGCTCGTGATTTATTTGATCTATCTTTAGTGATTGAGCGAGAGCCCCAAGAATTGCAAGTCGCTAAACAGTTTTTGTTGAGACATTCTGATCAATTTATCAAACAAATCCAAAGTAGAGCTCATGTGCTAAGACCTCAATTTAATGAAATTGATGTTTTGAGCTATAGCCCTAGTTATGACGAAGCGGTAGAGCGAGTAACAGGTTTCTTAGAGGCATTAAAGCATGACTGACTAAGGTCATCTCGATGATTCAGGCTAAGACATCCTTATTCAGCCTCTAGAAGGATTTGGTCTAGAAAATTCATTAAATCGATGTCTGCGCGATCTAAGGATGACGCTAGGGCAGATTGACGTCGACACTCCTCAATCATCTCTGTTGAAGTTGCGTTGTAGTTGGTGATGGAGTGTAGGCTGTTTAAGGACATTTTTAACCATGTTCAGTCGCGAATTTTAATATCCCCAGTTAACTGCTTAGCGAAAATAAGGCTTTATCCGTAGAGCTGGTGTGGTCACCAACCCACTGAATCGGCGATTGCTGGTGTGCTGTTAGCCACTCATTAGCTTTCGTAAAGTGCCCGCAACTTGCCATCCCACCTTGCTCCAGAAAGGGCCGGTCTGTTTTGTAGACCCCAAGCCCAGAGGGGTGGGAGGATTGTAGAATCAATTGGTTCGGAGCTGCCTCAATCAGAGGTAACTTGGATTGGGCATGGCCACCCCATAACATCCACACTAAATAAGGTTTTTGCTGCGCCAAGGCACTTATCAGTCTATCAACCAGGGATTTCCAGCCCAAATTGGCATGACTGCCTGCCTCGCCTAATTTGACGCTCAGGGCGGTATTGATAAGTAGGACGCCTTGTTCAGCCCAGGTATGAAGATCACCGTTAGGAAGGGCGCCAAACCCCTCCAGTGCTAGTGCTTTACTGATATTGCGTAAGGAGCTGGGAAATTGCCGAGAATTGGTCGGAATATCACTCGGGATAGAAAAAGCCAAGCCTTGAGCCAGTCCAGCAGAGTGGTATGGATCCTGCCCCAAGATGACGACCTTGACCTGAGTAACTGGGGTTAGTGTCAGCGCTTTGAAGAAATTATGTGGCTCCGGGAGAATTCTCTCTGCATCTTTATTCAGTTCGGCCCTGAGATTGGTCTGTAGTTGTTGCCACTCAGGGGATTCAAAATAATCCCCAAGCAGGGCGCGCCAATCTTCCGGAATATCAGCCGCAGAAAATGAATGCATTACTCAGCTGGCGTGAGGATGTACTGAGCTGGAATTTGATCATCCTCAAGAACAGTCATGCACTCGTGCTCTAAATCATCTCGATAAAAACAAATCTGAATCACTTGTCCCAAGATTAAGCTCGATAGCACCTTATCCCAGCGAGCGGGAGTAATACGCTCACCATTGATGCTAGCCAATAGATCTCCAGAAGCTAGGCCTGCTAATTGTGCAGCTCCACCATCCAGCACATGCGTTACTTTTAGCCAGCCATTGCTATCACTATGGCGCATTCCGAATTGGAGTTTTATTTGCTCTAGTTTGGAATGTTTTTTTGGCTTAGCCGTAATGAGTTTGGAATCAATCCATTTTTGAATTGGAATGTCTTCAGTACCAAAAATGTAACGAGACTTAAATTGAACCCAAGTTTTGGAGAATCCTGTGCCAAGTAGTTTGAATATCAATTCATCCAAACCATCTTCTGCAATGCCATCGAGAGTGACCCCATGTGTTTGCCAAATGAGCCGCATCAAATCATCTAGGGATTGACGGTTGCTTGTGAATGCACGAATCTGGAGATCTAAGCCTAAAGCGAGCAAGGCGCCTTTCCCGTAATAGCTGACAACTACATTCGGAGTGTTCTCATCGGCTTGGTAGTACTTAGTCCAGGCATCAAAAGAACTATCCGCCAGGCTTTGCTTCAATCTACCTGGCCCACGCAAAATACCATTCCAATTATTCGCAACTAGCTTGAGGTAGGTTTTGAGGTCGATGCGTTTGCTACGGAATAATTGCAGATCATCGTAGTAACTCGTAAAGCCTTCAAATAACCAGAGTAAGCGAGTGTGGTTTCTGCGATCGAGTTGATAAGGCTGAAATGCCTTTGGTTGAATGCGCTTGACCAACCAAGCGTGGAAGTATTCATGACTACAGAGTCCTAAAAACTCCCGATAGGATGCTTCGTCCAAAGGAGTATTGACTTGGGGAATCTGATCACGACGGCATAGCAGGGCAGTGCTATTACGATGCTCAAGCCCTCCATAGCCAGAAAGAACCGCATTGACTAAAAATAAATAATTCTGGAAGGGTGCGTTTTTAGTCTTGGGTTCAAAGAGGTTAATGGTGGATATGCAGATAGCCTGTAGATCTGTTGCTAAGCGCTCTAAATCAATTTCATGAATGCAGCCTTGTATCGCCATACTGTGTGACACACCATTGGATTTCCAGTGGGCAATCTGAAACTCACCCATGGCAATTGGGTGATCAAGTAGGTCATCATAGTTTTTGGCGAGATAAAAGCCGTAGCCTTGACTATCCACTTTGGCAGCTTGTAAGCCTGTCTGAACTGTCCAAGAGTTTGCGCAAGTATCTTTAGGCGGAATCAACACTAAAGCGCAGGCCAAAGACTCTTGACCTTTAACTGCCAAACATAAGCTGCTTGGATTAATAAACGCACGTTCAGTATCGAGATAGGCGGCGCGCACAGAAGAATCAAATGCATATACCGTTGTGAGGATTTCTACTGCACCAGCTACCTTGGGCAAGCGCCACTGATCGTTATCAATGCGCTCCAGCGTTAGTGCTTCATTTGGATTATTAATTGCAAACGCTTCAATCGTTTCAATTTGTTTGCTGAAGTCGCGTATTAAATAGCTTCCTGGAATCCATGCAGGCATTTGCAGAATCTGTCCATTTGGCAATGGGTTCTCAATACGCAACTTCACATGAAAGCGGTGACCATGCAGATCGGCCGACCAAATGGTGTATTGGATTGCAGGTAGTTCGGAAGTATTTAATTTATTCATACACAAGATTGGTTACTTCAAGCTACTAAATTTCTTTTCAATATCGGTGATTTGAACCGCACCCGGAAAGCGACTGCCATCTGTAAAGAAAATAGTTGGGGTTCCTGTAATGCCATAAGTTTTGGCAAAGGCCATGTTTTTATCCAAAGGCGTGGCGCAGTCGCTCTTGCCGCTAGGAGCAATACCATTGATCATCCAGTCAATATAGGCTTTCTGGGGATCAGCGGAGCACCAAATTTGTTTGGACTTCTGCGCTGAGTCAGCTGACAAAATCGGAATTAGGTAAGTGTAGACAGTGACGTTATCCAGTTGCTGCAAAGATTTTTCCAAGCGCTTACAGTAACCACAATTAGGGTCAGAGAAAACGGCCAACTGTCGACTACCATTTCCACGGACTGCTTTTAAAGCATTGGATGGGATCAGCTCAGACCATTTAATGCGATTGAGGTCTGCTTGTTTTTGTTCCGTAATATTTTTTCCTGTAGCGACCTCAATGATTTCACCTTGGATTAAATATTTACTATTGGCATCGGTATAAAACACATCATTTCCAACTAAGACCTCGTAGATGCCTGGAATAGGTGATTGAGAAACGCCTTTAATTTTCGTGTTTGGACCAATCTTTTTTTGCAGTTCAGATCGGACTTGTTGCTCTGATTGTGCATTGGCTATTCCCACTAAAAAGGTGAGAGAGCAAGCTAAGGCAATAGTAGAAAATAATTTATTCAAAATCAGCATCTCCGAGAGCGCGTTCAATAAGGCGCCGTTTAATAAAGTGACTGCGATTGACCATGCCTAATCCCCAGTTGCGCAATTGCTTTTCAGTGCCACTACTCGCTGAAAATAGTTTCTTCAGTTTATCTGTGACCCATAGCAATGCGCTGGTATCGCCTTGGCGTTGACGTTCGTAGCGACGTAATAAAACTTTATCGTTCGGTAGTCGGAAGGATTCGCGTTTACTCAAAATATTGAGGAGGGTTGCAACATCCCTTAATCCTAGGTTCAAGCCTTGTCCTGCTAATGGATGCATCACATGAGCCGCATCTCCGATGAGGACAACCTTAGGGCTTTCATCTGGACCAATAAATCGACTTGCCCGAATTCTTCTCAATGGAAAATGAGCGGGTGTTGAATTGAGTTTGAGTGATCCAAGTTGCTCGACTATTGCCCCATTAGCAATGGAGGAAAACTTTTCAGTCCATGCCGCTTGATCCAGTTTTAAAAGTTCTGCAGCATTTTCTGGTGAAGTTGACCACACCATCGAGACTTGTTGATCTGGTAGGGGTAACATTGCCACAATATCGCCACCCGGTAAAAACCATTGGCAGGCAGTTTCTAAATGTGCGTTACCGCAAATCCAATTCGCTACCACTCCGCTTTGTGAGTAGCTTTCTTCTTTTGCGGTAATGCCCAGCTCCTTACGAATCGGAGAGTTGGCGCCATCGGCAGCAATCACGAGTTGAGCGCAAAATGTAGATCCATTTGCCAGATTGAGAGTTACGCCATCAGAATCCGTTTCAATGTTTTCAACTACGTCAGAGATACGCTCCAATTTATTTTGGAAGCGTGAGGCTTGATCCAAAGTGTGTTCGATCACACTCGATTCACCAATCCAGGCTAATTGAGGTGTACCCGCTTCAAAAGCAGACAAATGAAGTTGATCGTGCTTTTCTCCACGATCGCCAAAAATCCGCATATCTCGAACTGGCTGCATACGGCTGTGATCAATAGCATCCCAAATCTGTAGATGAGCCAGTAATTTTTGAGTGCTGGGAGAAAAAGCGTAAATCCGCTGCCCCCATTGATTTCCTTGGGGCGGAGCAACTCCTTGCCGTAAGTCAGGGGCAATTTGAATGGTTTGTAGGCCAAGTTGAGCTAAACCTAAGGCGCAAGCCTTTCCTGCTATACCTCCACCCACTACAGCGACGTCAACTGTCCGGATTTGAGAGGTATTTTTGGGCAATTTAGCCGAGCTATTTTGGAGGATTTCTGACATATCTCGATGATATCGAAACTAGCCCTTTACAATACTGCTATGTCTTTGAAATGTGGCATCGTCGGCCTGCCTAACGTCGGCAAATCTACCCTCTTTAACGCGCTTACCAAGGCTGGAATCGCGGCAGAAAACTATCCTTTCTGCACGATCGAGCCTAATGTGGGCGTGGTCGAGGTTCCTGACCCCCGTCTTGCCGCTTTGGCTGAGATCGTCAAGCCTGAGCGCATCCTGCCTGCTGCTGTCGAATTTGTCGATATTGCCGGTTTGGTGGCTGGGGCCTCTAAAGGTGAAGGCCTTGGAAATCAGTTTTTAGCCAATATTCGTGAAACTGACGCTATTACCCATGTAGTGCGCTGTTTTGAGGATGCCAATGTGATTCACGTGGCTGGCAAGATTGACCCGATCTCCGATATCGCAGTGATCGATACCGAGCTAGCCTTATCCGACTTAACAACCGTTGAAAAGACCCTGCAACGCTCAAGCAAGGCTGCTAAGTCAGGGAATGATAAAGAGGCAGCCGCTTTAGTGGCCGTATTAACTAAGGTGCAGGCCCATTTGGACCAAGCCCAGCCAGTACGCAGCCTGAAACTGAGCGATGAAGAGAATCTACTTCTTAAGCCGCTCTGCTTAATTACTGCAAAGCCGGCAATGTATATCGCTAACGTCAAGGAAGACGGCTTTGACAACAATCCTCATTTAGAGGCAGTGATTCAGCATGCGGCTAAAGAGGGTGCACCAGTAGTTGCGGTATGCGCTGCAATCGAAGCTGAGATCGCCGATTTAGATGATGCCGACAAAGTTGAGTTCTTGGCAGACCTCGGTATGGAAGAGTCTGGACTGGATCGTGTGATTCGTGCGGGCTATAAGTTATTAGGCCTGCAGACCTACTTTACGGCCGGTGTTAAAGAAGTTCGTGCCTGGACAATTCATCAAGGCGATACTGCTCCGCAGGCTGCCGGGGTCATTCATACAGATTTTGAGCGTGGCTTTATTCGTGCACAAACCATTGCTTTTGAAGACTTTATTCAATTTAAGGGTGAGTCTGGGGCAAAAGAGGCTGGCAAGATGCGTGCCGAAGGTAAGGAGTATGTTGTTAAAGATGGCGATGTTTTGAACTTCCTTTTTAACGTTTAATTAGTACTTCTAAATGAAAAAAGCCCTTACTAGTAAGGGCTTTTTGCTATCTAAGGGCTGATTAGCTTGCTTTGACAGCTTTTTCTAGGCATTTAGAAATTTCTTCATAGCGCTTGATGGCGATCTTGCTAGGAACGACTTCCTTTTTACGCCCATCTTCATTGGCAGCCATTTTGATATAACCCATGGCGCTGAGATTCTTCAGTCGTCCGTGGAGGGTTGCTTGGGAGCCCAGATCAGAAAGGGAAATCAGATCGCCAACCAAAATCGACTGCTTGGCATGAAAGCTCAAAATAATTTTGTCCAAAAGACTCTCTTCAATGGAGTCGAGCTTCTTGCCTGGGTTGATGCGATCAAGAACATCAATCAAATTAAGTAAACGAATATAGCAAGAAGATTTAGCGGTCGACATAAGCAATTAAAGATTTAGAGGGCTATTGGCCTAAGGGTTAACGAGGGGAGTATATACCTACACAAATTTGATTGCTAGCATGACATAGTATTAAGTTAATAAACATGTCGGCGATCATGAAAAAAATTCTCTCAGAACGTACTTTAGGTTTTTTAATTAGTTCGGTAACGTACACAACTTTGTTTTACATCAATGATTGGCTCACCACTCATCTCACTTTTGGCTTGGGGGTGAGTTGGATCTATTTGCCTGCCGGCCTTCGTTTATTTCTTACGCTGATATTTGGCTTGCCGGGCGCATTGGGAATAGCCGTTGTATCCTTTTTTATTAGTTATTTAGGGCCATTCCCTCATGAGCTCACAACCTGTATAGGCATTGGCTTGATTTCCGGATTTGCGCCATACCTGGCCAGAATCTTTGTATTAAGGAATGTGGATATCTCATCTGATCTGAGTAATTTGACTTTACCGAAGTTGGTAATTTGCACTTTGATTTATTCGGCCCTGAGCGCAGGCTTGCATCAATGGTGGTTTTCGGTCCGAAGTCTCGACGAGACCGGAAGCTTTAATCACTTCTTGGTAATGTTAATTGGTGATGTGCTGGGCACAATAGTGCTCGTTGGTCTGATTAAAGTTGGGCTAGATATGCTGAAACCCTCTAGGCAACTTAATTAAATAATTCGCTTAGAGCCGCCCCAGGATCATTGGCACGCATGAATGCCTCACCTACCAAGAATGCATTGATTTGGTGATCGCGCATCAGTTGCACATCGGCGCGACTCATAATTCCGGACTCAGTAACCAGAGTTTTTCCAGTTGGCACCATTGATAGTAGCGAAAGTGTAGTTTGAAGGGTAACTTCAAAAGTCTTCAGATTACGATTATTGATCCCGAGTAGCGGCGTCTTTAATTCAAGGGCTTGCTCTAGTTCAGGTGCGTTATGCACTTCAACAAGAACATCCAATCCCAGTTCATGCGCGCAAGCCTCTAACTCTTTCATTTGATTGAGCTCTAGGCAAGCCACGATCAATAAAATGGCATCAGCACCAATTGCTCTTGCTTCGTAGACTTGGTAGGGATCAACCGTAAAGTCTTTACGCAATACAGGAATGCTACATGCAGCTCTTGCAGCCTGAAGGTAAGCATTAGATCCCTGGAAATAATCCTTATCTGTAAGGATGGATAGGCAGGCCGCGCCATTTTTTTCATAGGACTGAGCAATTTCTGTCGGCTGAAAATTCTCTCGTAAGATCCCCTTGCTAGGGCTAGCTTTCTTAATTTCGGTAATGACACCTGCTTTGCCTGCTGCAATTTTATTGTGGATAGATTGAATAAAGCCCCGAGGCTTTAAAAGGGCATCACGATTATTTTCTTCGGCTTGATCACGTTGATTGGCCAAAGAGATTTTTTTTGAATCAGTAGCTACCTCAATCTTCTTGGTGGCAACAATTTTGTCGAGGATATCGCTCATGAAGATCTTAGTTAGTATTGGGTTGCAGCTACAAATTGGTCTAGCTTGTGGCGGGCGGCTCCAGATGCAATGGCTGCTTGTGCCATCTGAATGCCGCTAGCAATGCTTGGGGCTACATCAGCTACATACAAGACTGCTCCAGCATTGAGGCAAACAATGTCGCTCGCTGGGCCAGGTATTTTATTGAGTACATCTAAAACAATGATTTTGGATTCTTCGGCATTAGCCACCTTAAAACTATTGGTTGGGGCAATACTTAAGCCAAAGTCTTTTGGATGAATCTCATATTCACGAACCTGACCATCCTTTAATTCACCTACGAGGGTGGGGCCTTCAAGAGAGATCTCATCTAAGCCATCACGGCCATAAACAACTAATGCATGATCCATGCCCATGGCTTGTAATACACGAGCCTGAATACCTACTAAATCAGCATGAAACACACCCATGAGAATCCGCTTAGCATCCGCTGGATTGGTAAGGGGTCCAAGGATATTAAAAATCGTGCGCACACCCAAATCTTTACGGATCGGCACCACATTCTTCATTGCAGGGTGATGATTCGGCGCAAACATAAAGCCTGCACCTACTTCTGAAATGCATTTTGCGACTTGCTCTGGTGAGAGTGACAGCTTCACGCCCAGCGACTCCAGAATGTCTGCGCTTCCGGATTTGCTGCTGACACTGCGATTGCCATGCTTAGCAATTTTTGCACCGGCTGCTGCTGCCACAAACATCGCTGCGGTAGAAATATTGAAGGTATGGGCACCATCACCGCCAGTGCCTACTACATCCACTAAATTTTTTCTATCTTCTACGTGTACTGGCGTCGCAAATTCGCGCATGACTTGCGCGGCCGCAGCAATTTCACCAACAGTCTCTTTTTTAGTACGCAAGGCAACTAGTAGACCGGCCACTAAGGTTGGCGGCATCTCACCACTCATGATGAGACTCATCATTGCAGTCATCTCATCATGAAAGAGCTCGCGATGTTCAATACAACGTTGCAATGCTTGCTGGGGAGTAATGGGCATGTAGGTTGATTTATTGCTTTTGGGTTATTTGACTTGCAAAAAATTCTTGAGCAGTGCATGGCCATGCTCAGACAGAATCGATTCTGGGTGGAATTGCACACCCTCAACCGCCAGTTCTTTATGGCGTACACCCATGATTTCACCATCGGAAGAGGTGGCTGTCACTTCGAGCACGGCTGGCAATGAATTCTTTTCAATCGCGAGGGAGTGATAACGCGTCACTTTAAATGGGTTTGGCAATTCTTTAAAAACGCCAACGCCAGTATGGTGAATATCATCAGTCTTGCCATGCATGACTTTTTGGGCGCGAATAATCTTGCCGCCGAATGCCTCACCAATCGCTTGGTGTCCAAGGCAAACACCGAGAATCGGAATCTGTCCGGCATATCGTTGAATCGTAGCCACTGAAATCCCTGCTTCAGCTGGACTGCAGGGTCCCGGTGAAATGCAAATGCGCGCAGGGTTGATTTTGGCGATCTCTTCAACAGAAATTTCATCATTACGGAAAACTTTTACCTCTTCACCAAGCTCTGCAAAATACTGAACGAGGTTATAGGTAAATGAATCGTAGTTATCAATCATGAGGAGCATCGAGTCCTCCTTGTACTAAATCAGCCGCCATTAATACTGCTCGGGCTTTGGCTTCGGTTTCCTTCCATTCGGCAGTAGGGTCGGAATCTGCAACAACACCAGCACCCGCTTGTGAATGCAATACACCATCACGAATTACACCAGTACGAATAGCAATGGCCACATCCATGTCGCCAGAGAAGGAAAGGTAGCCAACCGCACCGCCATAGACGCCCCGTTTCACAATTTCCATCTCATCAATAATTTCCATTGCCCGAATTTTTGGGGCACCCGATAAGGTGCCGGCAGGGAAGGTTGCACGTAACACATCCATATTGCTCATATTGTCTATTAACTCACCTTCAACAGAGCTCACAATGTGCTGAACATGGGAATACTTTTCGATCGACATCGAATCCGTCACTTTAACGGTACCTGTCTTTGCAATTCGCCCCACATCGTTACGCGCCAAGTCAATCAACATGACATGTTCAGCAATCTCTTTTGGATCGGCAAGCAATTCTGTAGCAAGGCGTTCATCTTCTTCGGGTGTTGCGCCACGAGGGCGTGTGCCAGCTAACGGACGAATCGTCACGATCTTCTGACTTTCACGTTGCTCTTGACGCACCAAGATTTCTGGTGATGAGCCTACTACCTGCAGATCACCAAAGTCATAGAAGTACATATAAGGCGATGGATTCAAAGAGCGCAAGGCACGGTATAGGGCGAGTGGTGAATCTGTGAAAGGCTTGCTAATGCGCTGGCCAATCACTACCTGCATGCAATCGCCAGCCAAAATATATTCTTTGGTTTTGAGGACGGCATTTTCAAAATCAGCTGCTTTGAACTTGCGGATCAATTCTGTTTTGGTGCTTGGCAATGACGCTGGCATGGTCACCGGTTTGCTTAGGCAAGCAAGTAATTCTTTTAATCGAGCTTGACCCTTTTCAAAGCTATCTGTGTCGCTGGGGTCTGCGTAGACAATTAAATAAATACGACCTGCAACGTTATCAATCACTGCTAACTCTTCGGTCAACATTAATTGAATATCAGGCACACCTAGCTCATCTGGCAAATTGTGTTTTGCTAGACGCGATTCAATATAGCGAACCGTGTCGTAGCCGAAGTAGCCAGCAAGCCCGCCACAAAAGCGTGGGAGGCCGGGTTGTACTGCCACTTTGAAGCGCTTGAAATAAGCGTCTACAAAATCCAATGGATTGTCATGATTGGTTTCAATCACTTGATCATTGAACAGTACTTCAGTGAGCGGGGCATTTGGTGTACCAACAGTTCTTAAAACAGTTTTCGCAGGCAGACCAATAAAAGAGAAGCGGCCAAAGCGCTCGCCACCTAAAACAGATTCAAGTAGGTAGGTGTTCTTTTGTCCAAAAGCTTGAGTGAGCTTGACGTATAGCGAGAGTGGCGTCTCTAAGTCGGCTAAAACTTCCTTCACCAAAGGAATGCGATTGAAACCCTGTTTGGCTAGGGCAAGAAATTCTTCGTGCCGCATTACGCTTTTCCTGAGGTCGCTAGTTCTGCGCGCATCGCATTAATCACGTCAGCATAATTTTCTTTGCCAAAGATTGCGGAGCCAGCAACAAAGGTATCTGCGCCGGCCTTGGCTACCTCTGCAATATTGTCAACTTTAATGCCGCCATCTACTTCAAGGCGAATATGGCAACCGGTTTCCTGTTGGTGGCGATCTAAGCGCGCACGAACCTGCGCAATCTTATTGAGAGTGTTTGGAATAAATGACTGACCACCAAAGCCTGGGTTCACTGACATTAATAACACCAGATCAAGTAATTCAAGCGTGTGATCCAAGTGATCAAGCGGGGTAGCTGGATTTAAAACCAATCCAGCCTGACAGCCTTGTTCGCGAATCAAATTAATCGTGCGATTCACATGAGGGCTTGCCTCTGGATGAAAGCTAATAAGATTTGCGCCTGCCTTTGCAAAATCCGGAACGAGGCGATCTACCGGCTCAACCATGAGGTGCACATCAATCATGGCTGGTTTGCCATCTTTAGTTGCATGTGGGCGAATTGCCTCGCAAACCAAAGGGCCAATAGTGAGGTTCGGAACGTAATGGTTGTCCATCACATCAAAGTGAATCCAGTCTGCGCCCGCTACGAGAACATCTTGAACTTCTTTGCCCAGGCAGGCAAAGTCAGCCGACAAAATGGAGGGGGCAATGACAAACTGGCTATTTGAGGGTGATTTCTGGCTATCCATCCCTAGATTCTAGCTTGCAGTTGGTCTAAGGATGGAGCAGAATTCGAGCATGAATCCTCATGAAATCAGCATTACGGTCAAAACCCAGTATTTGCCCGACCAGTCCGACCCCGATAATCGCCAATTTGCGTTTGCCTATACCGTCACCATCAGAAATACTGGTACGGCCAGCATTCAGCTCATCGCTCGCCATTGGTTCATTACAGACGGGGACAATGATGTTCAAGAGGTCCGTGGCCTGGGTGTTGTAGGTCAACAACCCCTATTGAGGGCGGGGGAGCAGTTTGAATACACCAGTTGGGCTACCTTGCCAACGCCGGCTGGCACGATGCGTGGAGAGTATTTCTGCGTAACTGAAGAGGCGCAGTTTTTCCAAGCCCCTATCCCGGAATTTGCCTTGGTAATGCCTAGAACCCTGCATTGAGCTTTCAAGAAGCCTTATTTTTTGCCCTTACCAGTCCAAAGGACAATAAAAAGCAGGAGGGCTAAGGCTAAACCACCCTCTACCGCAAATAGGATCATTGGGTATTCATCGAGTAAATTGGCAATCATGATTTCTATATCCAAATTAATTAGTCGCAAGAATCCTTCGCGAATCCTCCTCTGCAGTGTATTCGCTATCAGCATTGCAAGTCTGTTAGCCGCTTGCTCGACGCCCTCTACCAGGGGGGCTGGCTATCGCTCTGGTGGTGGCACCCCAAATGCCTACAATTCCTCAATTGCCAGTTTTCGATCGGTCTCATGGCAAGATTTGCCTGGCTGGCAAGAGGATGATTTAACGCAGGCTTGGCCAGCCTGGCTCAAGAGTTGTGATGCCTTGCGTAAACGCAATAGTGAGATTAATTGGCGCCAAGTGTGCTCCCAGGCTTCGACAATTTCAGGTCGCGATCAGCGGGCGGTTCGCCAATACTTTGAGGGGAACTTTCAGGTTTACGAAGTGCGTAATAGTACCGATGGGAAAGAGTCCGGGCTGATTACAGGCTATTACGAGCCTGTTATGAATGGCTCCCAGACCCGCACAGCTAGTTACACCGTTCCCTTGTATGGTCTACCAAATGCCTGGAAAGGTTCGAAGCCAAGCCCTGCACCAGCACGCGCTGGGCTCATGAGTTCTGGCGTACTTCGAGGTTCAGAAATTGCCTGGGTCCAAGATCCTGTGGCCGCTGCCTTCATGCAAATCCAAGGTTCAGGAAAAATTCGTTTGGAGGATGGCCGTGTATTGCGACTTGGCTATGCCGGAACCAATGATCAGCCGTTTAAGTCCTTTGCACAGTGGTTGCTGGACCGTAAGGAAATTACTCGCAGTCAGGCGACCATGCAGGGCATTAGTGCGTGGGCTAAACGCAATCCAGGTCGCGTAGAAGAGATGCTCAATGCCAACCCGCGCTTTGTATTCTTCAAAGAGTTGCCGGGTAATGTCAGCGCTGATCTAGGGCCTAATGGCGCCCTGGGCGTGCCTTTAACTGCTGAGCGCAGCATTGCTATTGATTTGAAAGCCATGCCTTTGGGTGCCCCAGTATTTTTGAGTACCACCAAGCCCCTGAGTAGCCAAGTCTTGCAAAAATTGGTGATGGCCCAAGACACGGGTAAAGCCATTGTGGGTGGGGTGCGAGCGGATTACTATTGGGGATCAGGGGATGCTGCAGGTGAGTTGGCAGGACGCATGAAGCAAGATGGCAAGGTGTGGTTATTGTTGCCGCGCTGAACAAATTATTTTTTGAAAGAGATTGATGACTTACAACACTATATTGACTGAAGTGGATGGCAAGGTTGCTGTCATTACCCTTAATCGCCCGCAAGTATTAAATGCTCTGAATGATGAGTTGATGGATGAGCTGGGTGCAGCACTGCTAGGTTTTGATGCTGACAACAATATCGGTTGCATCATCATTACTGGTAGTGAAAAAGCATTTGCTGCTGGCGCAGATATTGCAACGATGGCCAAGTATGGTTTTGCCGACGTTTATCGCGGTGACTTTATCTCACGTAACTGGGAAGAAATAAAAAAAGTGCGCAAGCCAATCATTGCAGCAGTATCTGGTTATGCCCTTGGCGGCGGATGTGAGCTAGCAATGATGTGTGACACCATCATGGCCACTGACAGCGCTAAGTTTGCGCAACCGGAAGTGAAGTTAGGGATTATTCCTGGCGCTGGTGGCACACAACGTTTGCCTCGCGCAGTTTCAAAAGCAAAAGCAATGGATTTAGCTTTAACAGGTCGGATGATGGATGCAGCTGAAGCCGAGCGCTCTGGCCTTGTTGCCCGTATTTTCCCTCAAGCGGATTTGTTGAAAGAAGTGAAGGCGATTGCCAAGACGATTGCAGATATGCCATTGCTGACGGCAATGATGGTGAAAGAAGCAATTAATACTGCTTACGAAACTACGCTTTCAGAGGGTATTCACTTTGAGCGTCGTTTATTCCACTCTTGCTTTGCGACTAATGATCAAAAAGAAGGTATGGCGGCTTTTATGGAAAAGCGTCCAGCTAAATTTACCAACTCGTAAAAATATACAGCTCAGGTAGAACTATTTTTCTAAGTAGCATTGAGCTAGTTTGACCCAGTAGCTGACGCCAACTGGAATCAGTGCGTCATTGAAGTCATAAGAAGGGTTGTGAAGATGGCATGGACCCATGCCATGACCTACCGCGCGGTGATCGCCATCACCATTGCCTAGAAACACATAGCAACCAGGCTTCTCCAGCAACATGAATGCAAAGTCTTCTGCGCCCATCGTAGGATCGATTGAGGTATTGACGTTTTGTGCTCCTACCAATTCACTCATGACCTCGCTTGCGAAGTCTACTTCCTTGTCATGATTAATGAGTGGAGGGTAGTTGCGAGCAAAGCTAACCTCTGCTTGACAGTCAAATGCGCTGGAGACGTTATGAGAGATTTCACGTAAACGTTGCTCAATCAAATCCAAAACTTCTAAGGTGAATGTGCGAACGGTTCCGCCGATAAAAGCACTATCTGGAATAACGTTGCTTGTCTCGCCCGCATGAAACTGTGTGACAGATAAGACTGCTGCATCCACGGGACGTTTATTGCGAGTAATAATGCTTTGTAGGGCTTGGACAACTTGAGTGCCCGCAAGAACGGGATCAGCACTGTTATGCGGCAAGGCGGCATGCCCACCCTTACCTCGGATGATGATTTCAAAAGTATTGCTGGAAGCCATCATCGGGCCAGAGGTCACACCAAAATGACCTTCGGCTAGTCCTGGCCAGTTGTGTAGACCAAAGACGGCATCACAAGGAAATTGTTTAAAGAGCCCATCGTTAATCATTTCTTGTGCACCAGCACCACCTTCTTCTGCAGGCTGAAAAATAAAAATGACTGAGCCTTTGAACTCGCGATGATTGGATAGATATTGGGCTGCACCTAAGAGTATGGCAGTGTGACCATCATGGCCACAAGCATGCATCTTGCCGGGATTCTTTGAAGTGTGCTCAAAAGTATTATGTTCTTGCAGTGGCAATGCATCCATATCGGCACGCAAACCAATCATCTTGCCTGGACCTAAGTCGCCATCAAGTTTGCCAACAACCCCAGTTTTTCCAAGGCCGCGATATACCGTGATTCCCCAGCTAGAAAGTGCCTCAGCCACGAGATCAGAAGTGCGGTTTTCCTCAAAGCGCAATTCTGGATGCGCATGGATGTTGCGACGAATCTCTTGAATAGCTGATGCGGAGTCGATAATTTCTGGAAGTAATCGCATAGCTTCATCTTATCTGAATTTACTCGGGTAGTTTTATATGCTCTGCAACAAATCGTAAGGCCTCTAAGGAGTAGGGGGCATTCTCTGATTTCTGAAGCTGCTCAGGAAGAGTGGGAATGACGCCTAAAAACGGAGCAAATATTCGCTCCTTTAAGGTTTGAATATTTTCATTTAAAAGAGACATTTCTTCTGAAAGTGTATTGGCAACCCAGCCAGCAATAGTTAATTGACGTGACTGAATTGCTTCGCAAGTAAGTAGGGCATGATTGATACAGCCCAAGCGCATGCCGACTACGAGGATGACAGGTAAATCCATCGCCTGAGCTAGATCACCTAAATCTTCCTGGTCATTCAGGGGGACCAAAAATCCACCCGCACCTTCAACAATGGTTGCCTCAAACTCTTGATTCAGGGAATGTAAATCTCCTAGGATGATCGAGGAATCCAGGTAGATATTATTCTTCTTGGCAACCAGATGCGGAGCAGCTGCCTCATCCAAAATATATGGGCAGAGACTTTGCTCCTGTGGGCTTAAGCCTGATGCAAGACGTAATGTCTCGAGGTCTTCATTAAGTTTTTTGCCACTAGCATCAAGATAGGTTCCAGCAACTACAGGTTTGAAGCCGATTGCGCGGACACCAGCTTCTCTTAACTTCAAGATGAGGGCGCCACTAATTAAAGTTTTGCCAACCTCAGTATCAGTGCCTGTGACAAAAAAACCATTCGCAGCATTTAATGTCATGAATTATTCCCTACTCCTTGCTCAATGACTTTTAATGTCTTAATGAGATCACGCAAATCATTAGTAGTGTGGTTAGCTGAAAATGTAATGCGTAGTCGAGAGCTGCCAACGGGAACGGTAGGTGGTCGGATGGCTGGGATCCAATAACCCGCTTCATCTAATAACTTAGCTGCCGCTAATGCGCTGGCATTGCTGCCGAGAATCACTGGCTGAATTGGGGTGGATGAAGGAGTTTTTTCCCAGTTTTGGAAAATCATTTCATCACGCCAAATTTGAATGAGCTGATTTAATTGCTTGCGACGAGCAATACCTTCATCGCCTTCGATCAATTCAAGGCTGCTGATTAAGGTATGTGCAATCGCTGGTGGTGTTGCTGTGCTGTAGATGTAGGGGCGGCCTTTTTGAATCAGCCATTCAATGAAGGGTGCGGCTGCGCAAATAAATGCGCCGCTAACACCGGCTGCTTTGCCAAGTGTGCCGACATAAATAATTCTCTCTGAATACACACCTGCTTGCTCCAAAAGGCCATGGCCATGTTCGCCGAGAACGCCAAATCCATGAGCATCATCTACCATCAAGAGCGCATCATATTGTTCTGCAATTTGGACTAATTTCTCTATGGGTGCGATATCCCCATCCATACTAAAGACCCCGTCGACCACAAGCAATTTGAGTGAGTGAGCATCTTGCGCTAATGATTTCTCTAGCAAATCAAGATGTTGGTGATCAAACAAGGTTACCTTTGCTTTGGTTTGCGCACTCGCCAGTCGAACGCCATCAATCAAAGAGGCATGATTGAGTTTGGCTGAGTAAATGCTGACCTCACCTTGTTCAGCAAGTCTAGCAATCCCAGTGATGGCATTGATGTTTGCGAGATAGCCAGTACTAAAGAACAGTGCTCTTGCATTGGGAATATGCTTTTCCTCACAGGCTGCTAATTTTTTTTCAAGCAAGTCATGCGCAATACTGTGGCCGCTAATCAGGTGCGATGCTCCGCTACCAACCCCATACAGTCTTGCACCTTCCGCAAGGGCGGCAACTAATTCCGGGTGGTTGGCTAGACCTAAATAGTCATTACTACAAAATGCTTTGAGTTCTCGCTGACCAACGCGGGCCTTGGTATCACAGGGTGACTCGCTAGTGCGCAGTTTTCGTCTCAGTAGCTGCTTATCTAAATTGGCAATTTGCTGCTCTGCCATATCCCGAGCTTTAAAGTTTGCGCTCATGCCAGAGCCTGATTGAGGGCGCGTTGTACAGAGGCGCCCATTTGTATGGCTTCCTCTGATGAAAGAATGTATGGTGGCATGACGTAAATCGTATTGCCAATCGGCCTTATGAGGATACCTTCTTTAAGGCTTGCTGAAAACATCTCTCGTGAAAACGTAGTTGAATATTTTAGTGATTCAGGTTTGATATCAAAGGCTAGGATCATGCCCTGCTGGCGCCAATGTTCAATACGAGAGTCTGCTTTTGCCCAGGAAAATCCATTAGCAAGATCTTTACTACGCTCAATATTTTTTTCGAGAACAGATTCACTTTCAAAGATTTCTAAACAGGCGAGCGCTGCAGCGCAGGCTAGTGGATTGCCGGTATAGGAATGCGAGTGCAAGAAACCTTGTTGCATTTGATTGCCATAGAATGCCCGATAAATTTTGTCAGTCGTCATGGAGAGCGACAGCGGAAGATAGCCGCCACTAATACCTTTAGACAGGGTTATGAAGTCTGGCCAAATCCCTGCATGCTCGCAAGCAAAAAACTTTCCTGATCGACCACAGCCCACTGCAATTTCATCGGCGATAAGGTGAATGTTGTAACGATCACAGAGCGATCGTACAAGGCGTAAATATTCTGGAGAGTACATTGCCATCTGACCTGCGCACTGAACGAGTGGCTCCACAATAATGGCGGCAATATTGTGATGTTCTGCTTCGAGCAGTTCTTCTAATTTTTTGGCAGCACGTCTAGCGACATCGTCAGCACTTTCATTAGGCTGTGCTTTGCGCGCATCAGGTGAAGGCACAGTAAAAACATCTTGTAAAAGTGATCCGTAGGCTTCACGAAAGATTGCGACATCGGTCACTGCGAGTGCGCCTAAAGTTTCTCCGTGGTAACCATTTTCTAGGCAGACAAACTTTTTCTTTTGAGTTTGATTATTCAGTCGCCAATAGTGGTGACTCATCTTCAAAGCGATCTCAACTGCAGATGCGCCATCAGATGCAAAAAATACGTGACCCAAATGCCCGTGAGTTAAAGCAGACAGTTTCTCGGATAGCTCTACAACGGGAGGATGTGTAAATCCGGCGAGCATAACGTGCTCAACTTGTTCTAGTTGACTGCTAATTGCTTGGTTGATACGGGGATTGGAGTGTCCAAAGAGATTGGTCCACCAGGAGCTAATGCAATCGAGTAACGCATTTCCTTTGTCATCAAACAGCCAAGCACCCTTACCTTTAGTAATGGCAATTAATGGCAATGACTCATGATGCTTCATCTGAGTACAGGGATGCCAAACTGCATCTAGGCTGCGAGCAACCAGGGAGGTTTGATTTGGATCAGAAATAAGCTTCATGTTTGGTATTTGACCACTAGTTTTTCCTAATTTAGGCCTGTATCTGTTATGTTTATGCCTTGATTTGATCTATTTTCTGGAATTCGACCATGCAGGCTACCCAAACTACTGAAAAACCCCTCACTCAAGTCAAATCCCAAAAGGATTTACATAAGGAGGTTGACGCGTCAGGCGCTTGGTCGGTTGCTCAAATTGAGGCGCTATTTGCCCTCCCATTCAGTGAGTTAATGTTCAAGGCGCAAGAAATCCATCGCGCTAACTTCCCTGATGGTGATGTGGAATTAGCTACGCTCTTGTCCATTAAGACCGGCGGCTGCCCCGAGGATTGCGGATATTGTCCGCAGGCAGCTCGTTATGACACCGATGTGAAAGCCAACAAGTTGATGGATCTGGATGAGGTGCTTGAGGCTGCCAAAGCTGCCAAAGCTGCTGGATCAAACCGTTTTTGCATGGGTGCTGCTTGGCGGGAGCCCAAAGATCGCGATATTGAAAAGGTCACCGCCATGATTAAAGGCGTGAAGGCCTTAGGCCTTGAAACCTGCGCCACTCTGGGGATGTTAGAAGCCAATCAGGCCCAAGCCCTGCAAGAGGCTGGCTTGGACTTCTACAACCACAATTTGGATACTAGCGAGGACTTCTATCGCTCGGTCATCTCCACTCGGGGATATCAAGACCGTTTAGACACGATTTCTAATGTACGTGCCGTAGGAATGTCAGTATGCTGCGGCGGTATTGTGGGCATGGGCGAGTCGCGCGAGCAGCGAGCAGCCTTTTTAGCCCGTTTGGCCAATTTAAGTCCTTATCCAGAGTCAGTTCCGATTAACCACTTGGTTCCAGTAGCCGGAACTCCATTGGCAGATCAAAAGCCCCTGGATCCGTTGGAGTTTGTAAGAACCATTGCGGTAGCCCGCATCACCATGCCGCGCGCACGAGTGCGTTTATCGGCTGGTCGCCAAGAGCTTGGAAGGGCAGTTCAGGCCATGTGTTTCCAGGCTGGTGCTAATTCTATTTTCTATGGTGAGCAACTACTCACTACCGGCAATCCCGAGGCAGAACAAGACCGTGAGCTATTGGCTGAGTTGGGTTTAAAGACCAAACAAAGTTGTAAAGCAGAGGTTTTGGTCTAGATTTCAAATAACCATGGCCTTAATCGATCGTTTCATCAGTGAGTTTGATATAGCCTTGCGCTCGGTAGTTGGGGGTGCTCATGCTCATCGCCCAACCCCAGGTTCGGATAGGCAAACTACCACTTTGTTAGATGTCGGAGAGCGGAAGCATGCCGCTGGATTGATGCGTGTGAATCATGTGGGTGAAGTTTGTGCGCAAGCCCTGTATCAATCTCAAAAATTAGTCGCTCGCAATCCTGAAATTCGGCAGATGTTGGATCACTCTGGTCAAGAAGAAATGGACCATTTAGCTTGGTGCGAAACACGTCTCCAGGAGTTGGGTTCGCACACGAGTTATCTCAATCCAATTTGGTATGCAGGATCCTTTGCAATCGGTCTGGCTGCTGGCTTAGCGGGCGATAAGTGGAGTTTGGGATTTGTTGCTGAAACAGAAAAACAGGTTGAACATCACCTAGAGAGCCATCTCGAAAAATTGCCTCCAGAAGATGAGCGTTCTCGTGCCATTGTTGATCAAATGCGGATCGATGAAATCGAGCATGGACAGGCCGCAATTTCTGCTGGTGGAGCGGTCTTACCGGAACCCATTCAGAAGATAATGCAGGCAATGTCAAAAGTCATGACAAGCACTGCTTACAAAATCTAGTTCTAAATTAGTAATTTCGCATATTTTTATTTAGGATACTGTTTATTGATACAGTATATTTACTGATTATTAGAGTAAATAGCTAAGACCTATTCTTAAGTATATTTTCCAAGCCGTTGTTTCAAGTAGCATTTTTATAGGCACCATTTTATTAACACATGACGCTAAGTGTTTGTAATCACTAGGAAATTTCCTAAAAAATTACCCAAAAACACTTGACCCTCTTATTGCGATCCTCTAAAGTGGGAGGAAGTGTGAAAAAGTGGGGTAAATGGTGTTTCAAGGTGCGTCAGCTCTCAATTTAGATGCAAAAGGCCGAATGTCTGTGCCGGCAAAGCATCGTGACGCCTTGTTAGTCCAAGGTGAGGGCCGGATTACGCTCACAAAACACCCTGATGGATGCCTATTGTTGTTCCCCCGTCCTGAGTGGGAAACCTTCCGTTCACGTGTCGCGCAATTACCGATGGATGCCCATTGGTGGCGCCGAATCTTCCTTGGTAATGCTGCTGAAGTTGATTTGGATAGCGCTGGCAGAATTTTGGTGAGCCCAGAGTTGAGATCAGCTGCTGGCATTGAAAAAGAAGTGATGCTACTCGGCATGGGTAGTCATCTGGAGTTGTGGGACGCCGCCACTTATGCTGCAAAAGAACAGGCTGCCATTGCACAAGGTATGCCTGAAGCCCTGAAGCAATTTAATTTTTGATGACAGGGTGCTATGAACATAACTCATCGCCCAGTATTGCTGGCCGAGGCGGTGACGGCGCTGATCAGTGGCCCACGCATCACCTCTCCCGAAGCTTCAAAAAATCTACTTTTGATCGATGGAACCTTTGGGCGTGGCGGTCATACGCAAGCACTGCTTTCGCAATTGCCTGCGAACGCGCGAATGATTTCCTTCGACAAGGATTTGGATGCGATCGCAGTCGCGGAAAAAATCAACGATCCTCGTTTACGAATCGTGCACGACAGTTTTGCGCAGATGGATCAGTACGCGGAACCAGAATCAGTCGATGGCATTTTGTTGGACCTTGGAATCAGCTCTCCACAAGTGGACGAAGCACATCGTGGATTTTCCTTTCGCAAGGATGGTCCGCTCGATATGCGTATGAACACGGATCATGGTTTGACAGCAGCAGAATGGTTGGAGCAAGCATCACAAGAGGACATCACGCGCGTGATTAAGACTTATGGTGAGGAACGTTTTGCATTTCAAATCGCAAAAGCTATCGTAGCTAAGCGAGAGGAAGGTTTGTCGCCAAAAACAACTTTGCAATTAGCAAGCTTGGTAGCCAGCGTGGTTCGCACTAGAGAGGTGGGGCAAGATCCCGCTACTCGAACTTTCCAAGCACTCCGAATTTTTATTAATCGTGAGCTAGAAGATTTAGAGCTTGGATTAAAAGCAGCACTCAATTTATTAAGGCCGGGCGCACGTTTAGCTGTTATTAGTTTTCACTCTCTAGAAGATCGCATTGTGAAGCAGTTTCTGCAGTCACACGCCAAGGTTGAGGTGCCTCGGGGGTTGCCTGTCCGTGATCGAGATTTACCACAAAGTGCCTTAGAGATTATTGGACGCGTTAAGCCAAGCAACGAGGAAGTTCGTGAGAACCCTCGTGCTCGTTCAGCCATCATGCGTGTTGCTGAAAAACGTGCAGGGGTGCTGGTTTGAATCGCGCTACGTTAACCTTGCTGGTATTGCTATTAGTCTGCGCACTATCTTTGGTGGCAGCCCAGCAGCGTGCGCGTAAATTATTTATCTCTCTAGAGCGCGCGCAAATTGAAGAGCACAAGCTTAACCAGGATTGGTTACGTTTAGAGTATGAACAGCGCAACTTATCGAAGTCTGCACGAATTCGTGATGTTGCTCGTAATCAGTTGCGCATGGTCCCGATATCTCCAGAACGTACTGTGTACTTGAAGGAGGCTAGATGAGGCCAGTAGGTTTTTCAACTACGCCTAACCTAGTATTGCGTCTGCCAATGTGGCGGTCACGCCTCATGCTATTTATGCTGTTCTTCGTATTTATGCTGCTACTGATCCGCGCATTCTGGATTCAGGGTCCCGGAAATGCTTTTTATGAAGCTAAGGGCGTACGCGGTACACAGCGTGAGTTGGAATTACCTGCTTCCCGCGGAAAAATATTGGATCGAAATGGCCAAGTGATTGCGACAAGCTTGGAAGCAAAGTCGGTGATTGCTTATAACGATACTGTGCCTGATAATTTAGCTGCGGATAAGGTTCAAAAGTTAGCGAGTCTTTTGCAGATCAGTGAATCAGAGTTGCGTAAAAAGTTAAAAGAAGAGCGTAAGCAGATTTTCTTGAAGCGGCAAGTAGACCCTGAAGTGGCTCAACAGATTAAGCAATTAGAAATCCCAGGTATTGGTTTGAATAACGAATATCGTCGCTTTTATCCAGAAGGTGAAGCGATGGCGCATGTTGTCGGCTTTACTAATGTGGAAGATCGTGGCCAAGAGGGTATGGAGCTCTCTCGAGAAAAAGACTTAGCTGGACATCCAGGGGCACGTCGAGTAGTTGTAGATCGCTTGGGTCGCGTTGTCGAGGATGTTGCAATTTTGCAGTTGCCCCAAAACGGCAAAGATTTGCAGCTCTCGATTGATAGCAAGATTCAGTTTTTAGCTTATAACGCTGTTAAGAATGCGGTAGAGCAGCACCGCGCTAGTGCTGGCGGTGCAGTGGTATTGGATACTCAGACTGGTGAGATTTTAGCCTTAGCAAACTATCCAAGCTATAACCCTAACGATCGCAAGAAGTTAACTGGTGAGCAATTACGTAATCGCGTTTTAACTGACACCTTTGAACCTGGCTCAACAATAAAACCATTGACGATAGCGATCGCTTTGGAGAAGGGGGTTATTGCCCCCAATACCAATATGGTAATTGGTGCGAAATATTTGGTTGGTCCAAAACCGATTACAGATACCCATCCTTATGGCAACTTGACAGTCGCTCAAATTATTCAGAAATCAAGCAACATTGGTACTGCCAAAATTGCAATGAATAATTTATCTGCAGAAGAGATGTGGAATTTCTATACATCTGTTGGCTTGGGTCAGGCGCCAAAGATTGGCTTCCCCGGTGCAGTAGCGGGCACAGTCCATCCTTATAAAAAATGGATGCCAACAGATCAAGCGCGGATTGCATTTGGCTATGGCATTTCAGGCTCACTCTTTCAGGTGGCTCGTGCTTATACCATCTTTGCTCGTGATGGAGAATTGGTCCCACTCACAATTGAGCGTAGTCCAGAATTTAAGCCTGGTACACATGTTATTTCTGCTAAGACGGCCATAGAAATGCGCAGCATGATGGAGTCGGTAACAGAGCCTGGAGGTACTGCCATCAAAGCACAGGCTGAAGGTTATCGGGTTGGTGGAAAGACAGGCACAGCGCATAAATTAGTGGGTAAGGGTTACGGCAACAAATACCGGGCTTACTTTGCAGGTTTGGCACCCATTAGTGCGCCACGTATTGTGGTTGCTGTGATGATTGATGAGCCGACTGGCGGCAGTCACTATGGTGGCGATGTTGCAGCACCAGTTTTCTCTACTATCGTGAGTGAGACTTTGCGCACTTTAAATGTCTTGCCAGATAGCAATATTAAGCAGATGGCACTGGAGGATAAAAATCCTGCGGAAATTCAGAGTGCTGCAGTAAAAACAAATGTAATGGTTTTGAAAAGATGATGGCAATGGTGAATATTGAACCCCATCTCTTGATCTCACATTTACGCGATCTCACATCAGTAGATGCAAAAGTGACTGCAGATAGTCGTCAAGTTGAATCTGGTGATATTTTCTTTGCATACCCAGTTGGTCATGGCAATGCCTTGCGAGATGGCCGTGATTACATTACTGCTGCTTTGGCAAATGGCGCAGCAGCGGTTGTATTTGATCCTGCTGATGGCGTGGCGAATGATTACTTGGATCGCTCTGAATGTTTTGCTGTCGAAAATTTATCCAGCTTAGTTGGTGAGCTCTGTGCTCAATGGTATGGCTACCCAAGCAAAAATCTCAATGTCATCGGTGTTACAGGCACCAATGGCAAAACCAGTATTACTCAGTGGCTGGCGCAGGCTTTAGACGAGTCTAATCATCGAACTGCGGTATTGGGTACTTTGGGTGCTGGATTTCCACGTATGTTGATTCAGACTGGTTACACCACACCTGATGCACCACGTTTACAAACTCAATTAAAAGAATTGCTTGATGCGGGTGCTCAGCAAGTAGCTATTGAGATTTCTTCCCATGCGCTCGATCAAGATCGTATTGCCGGTTTGGATGTCCGTACTGCGGTATTTACGAATTTGACTCAAGATCATTTGGATTATCACGGCACGATGGGGGACTACGCTGAGGCAAAAGCAAAGCTATTCCATCTACCTCAGCTTGAAAATGCCATCATTAATTTTGATGATGCATTTGGGCGTGAATTAGCAATGAAGCTCCTCGCTGTCGATAGCCCTCAAGTATGGGGCTACGCATTAAGCAGTAATGCATTTGCTGGATTTGAGAAATTTGGTGATCGTCTGAGGCGTGCGTATACAGAAAACACTCAATTTACGACTGCGGGTTATGAATCTCAATTTAACTGTGATGCGTCGGGTGTAAGTGCTGTTCAACTTGCAGTATTGGGTGAGTTCAATCTGAGTAATTGCCTTGCTGTCTGGACAGTTCTATTAGCCCAAGGCTTGAGCCCCGGCGAAGCCTCCAAGCGCATGAATAAGCTGAGTGCCGTTCCAGGTCGGATGGAGCTGATTCGCTTAAATAAAACACAAAGGACCAATGGTCCATTAATTGTTGTGGACTATGCCCATACGCCAGATGCCCTCACTAAAGCATTGAACGCATTGCGCTCCATTGCAAATCAACGTAATGGAAAAGTATGGTGTGTTTTTGGTTGCGGTGGCGATCGAGACTCAGGTAAGCGTTCTCAAATGGGTCATGCAGCGCAAGAGTTTGCAGATCATATTGTGATTACGAGTGATAACCCCAGATCTGAAGATCCGAGTTCTATTATTGCCATGATTCAAGCTGGTATGTCAGGTGACCTTTCGAATGTGCAGGCGCTGCCTGATAGAGCGGCTGCCATTATGGCTGCCGTTCGTCATGCGGATACAAAAGATATTGTTTTGGTTGCTGGTAAGGGGCATGAGTCGACCCAAGAAATTAATGGCAAGAAATTTGATTTTTCTGATCAAGAGCATATTCGTTTAGCTGCAAGGGGTCAGGTATGACCACGCCTATGACTACTCTTGCCCAAGTGCATGCCATGCTGCCAGACAGTCAATTGATTCATGTTGACGTGGAGTCGGCTAGAGCGATCTCTATTGCTTGCGTTGGCAGCGATAGTCGCCAGATCCAATCAGATGAATTATTTATCGCTTTATCTGGCGAACGTTTTGATGCGCATGATTTTTTGGGTGATGTGGCCACAGCGGGCGTAAGTGCAGCGCTTATTAGCCAGAAAGATAAATGCCCTGCAAACTTACCTGCAGTATGCGTCCGGGATGTTAAACAAAGTTTAGGTGAGTTGGCAAAAGCATGGCGTGCACAGTTTTCTATTCCAGTAGCTTTAGTAACTGGATCAAATGGCAAAACTACTGTTAAAGAGATGATTGCGTCTATCTTTAAGGCTGCTGCCGGCGAAGAATGTACGCTGGTTACCAAAGGTAATTTCAATAACGATATTGGTCTGCCTTTAACTCTGCTACGTATGCGATCAAGCGATCGCTTGGCGGTGATTGAGTTAGGTATGAATCATCCTGGTGAAACAGCAGAGTTGGCCATCATTGCTCAGGCCAATATTGCCTTGATTAACAATGCTCAGCGTGAGCATCAGGAATTTATGTCGACTGTGGAAGCAGTTGCAAAAGAGCACGCAGCTGCTTTGAGTTCACTGCCCTCGGATGGTGTTGCAGTATTCCCAGCGGATTCTGAATTCTCCGCGGTTTGGCATCAAGCTGCCGCAGGGCGCAAAGTGATTGATTTTGCTTTATCTGCAGACTCGGCGTTGGTCAAAGCTTCTGTGACTGGAAAGCTATTAGTTAGTGGAAGAATTGAGATTTCAACTGAACTTGGCAAGGTTGAGGTGCAACTCAATACCTTGGGAATTCACAATGTACGTAATGCTCTAGCCGCCGGCGCGGTAGCTTTAGGTGCTGGTTTAAGTTTGGAGCAAATCAAAGTGGGTCTGGAATCTTTTATCCCAGTCAATGGTCGCATGCAATCCAAACCTTTAAATGCAGGCCGAACCTTGATTGACGATAGTTACAACGCGAATCCTGATTCTGTGAGGGCTGCTATTGATGCACTGAAGCAGTCTGGAAATGCTTCTTGGTTGGTGTTGGGTGATATGGGTGAGGTCGGCGATCAAGGCCCAACTTTCCATGAGGAAGTTGGCGCCTATGCTGCCGAGCAGGGCATTAGCAAGCTATTCGCCCTCGGAGAGCAGTGCAAATTTGCGGTGCAGAGCTTTAATAATTCTCAGAAGACTCAGCTTACTGGTGGTGCTACACACTTCACCACATTGGATGGGTTGCTTGAAGAGCTTACTGAGGCGCTGGTAGATCAAGAATCGAGCAAGCAAGTGCATTTAGATATTTTGGTTAAGGGATCTCGTTTTATGCGTATGGAGCGTGTAGTACAGGCCTTATTAGAGGAGGCTAAAACATGCTCTTGATATTGGCGCAATGGTTACAGGATGATTTTGGATTTTTCCGGGTCTTTAACTACATCACTTTTAGAGCGGTGATGGCAACAGTCACCGCTTTGCTGATTGGCTTAGCGGCTGGCCCATGGGTTATTCGGAAGTTGACTGCATTGAAGATGGGTCAGGCGGTTCGTAAAGACGGCCCACAAACCCATTTAGTGAAATCGGGCACCCCAACAATGGGTGGCGTGCTTATTCTTTTGGGCATTTTTATCTCCTGCATGTTGTGGGCTGATTTGAGCAATCGCTTTATTTGGATTGTGATGATTGTGACTTTTGGATTTGGCTTGGTTGGTTGGGTTGATGATTACCGCAAAGTAGCGCGCAAAGATCCCAAGGGAATGGCTTCAAGAGAAAAATTCTTTTGGCAAACTTTGATTGGACTATTTGCTGCTATTTACCTGGCTTTCTCTGTATCCGAAGTGAATAACCTCAAAGTCTTGCAGTTGTTCTTTGATTGGCTCAAGAGTGGCTTCGCTTTGGACTTGCCTGCCAAATCAAACTTACTCATTCCCTTTATGAAAGAGGTGAGTTATCCATTGGGTGTAATGGGTTTCATCATTTTGAGTTACTTGGTGATTGTTGGTAGTAGCAATGCCGTGAATCTTACGGATGGACTTGATGGTCTCGTGATCATGCCGGTGATTTTAGTTGGCGCTGCTTTGGGTGCTTTTGCTTATGTGATGGGTAATGCAATTTACGCAAAGTATCTGTTGTTCCCATATATTCCTGGTGCAGGCGAGCTCATGATTTTCTGTGGTGCTATGGGTGGCGCGGGATTAGCATTCCTTTGGTATAACACCCATCCTGCACAAGTCTTCATGGGTGATGTTGGTGCACTCGCATTGGGTGGCGCACTCGGTACTATTGCCGTGATTGTTCGCCAAGAAATCGTCCTCTTCGTGATGGGTGGAATCTTCGTAGCAGAAACTGTTTCAGTGGTGTTGCAAGTGTTCTGGTTCAAATTTACCAAGAAGCGTTTTGGTGAAGGCCGTCGTATTTTTAGGATGGCACCACTGCATCACCATTTTGAATTGGATGGATGGCGCGAAACGCAGGTAGTGGTTCGCTTCTGGATCATCACTATTTTATTAGTCCTCATTGGCCTCTCCAGCCTGAAATTACGGTAAGCCAAAGAATATGCATAACTTAGACCAAGCCTTCGCTAACCCAGCACTCATTGCAGATGAGGGCTATCAAGCACCCCAACATTTCTTGATCTTAGGATTGGGAGAGTCTGGCTATGCCATGGCCAAATGGTGTTTGCGAAATGCTGGAAAAGTCAGCTTAGCTGATACGCGTGATCGTGAACACCTGAATGAACGACAAAAAGCCTGGTTGGCTGATCTTGAATTTGCAGGACTCAAAGACGCTTACTTTGGACCTCTTGATGACATCAATTTAAACAATATTGATGTCATCGGAATTAGCCCTGGTTTATCGCCACTGCAAGAGCCGGTGGCTTCATTCTTGGTTAAAGTGCAAGAAACTAGTATTGATATCTGGGGAGAGCTGGAATTTTTTGCTAGGGCTATTGCTGCATTGGATCGTATGGCTCAAGTCGTAGAGTCTCAATATAAGCCTGCCTTATTGGCGATTACTGGAACCAATGGAAAGACAACAACGACTGCGCTCACAGGGCAGTTGTGTGAGCGCGCTGGCAAGCGAGTTGCTGTTGCTGGAAATATTAGTCCAGCAGCACTAGATAAATTAATGTCTTGCCTTGATGAATCTGATCAAGTTGTTGATATGCCTGAGATTTGGGTGCTTGAACTCTCTAGCTTCCAATTGGTTTACACAAGCACGTTTAATGCAACAGCAGCAACTGTATTAAATATTACGCAAGATCACTTGGATTGGCATGGAGGTATGCAGGCCTATGTTGATGCAAAAGCGAATATCTTTGGACAGGATACTATCTGCATTCTGAATCGTGATGATTCACTGGTAATGAATCTGCTGACTGATGAGCAAAAGGCAAATAAATCAGTTATTACTTTTGGCGCAAGTCGCCCTGATGAGCAGGGTGCCTTTGGAATTGAGCATGATCTACGCGCAGGTGGAATTGATTGGCTAGTTTGGGCTGAAGTGGATGAAGATCTTGAGCCTCAACCTAAGCGTCGCCGTAAAGCTGTCGCTGTAGAGGAAGATCCATTAAGACTCAAGCGTTTAATACCAGTTGATGCTTTACGCATTCGTGGTCGCCACAATGCTTTGAATGCATTAGCTGCTCTAGCCTTGGCACGATCTGCTGGTTTGCCGATGAATATGCTCTTGCATGGTTTGCGTGACTACCATGGTGAACCTCATCGTGTTCAAAGCGTTGCGATTGTCTCTAACGTTGAGTATGTAGATGACAGCAAGGGTACTAATGTGGGGGCAACAGTTGCTGCATTGAATGGCCTGTGCGCTAATGAGTCTGGCAAGCGCATCTGGTTGATTGCTGGTGGTGAAGGTAAGGGGCAAGACTTTAGTCCTTTGCGTGGTCCCGCATTACGCTTTGTAAAAGGCATTTACCTCATCGGCAAAGATGCTCCAATGATTGCAGAGGCCTTGGCTGACTCAGTGTCCTGCGTTATGAGTGAGACTCTACAAAATGCAGTAGCCGAGGCTGCAAAACAAGCCCAGTCTGGCGACATCGTTTTATTGTCCCCGGCTTGCGCTAGCTTTGATCAATTTAGTGATTACGTGGCGCGTGCCGAAGCGTTTGTTGCAGAAGTTCAAGAATTGGGAATGCAATTCGAAGGAGTCCATGCATGAGTTTGAAGGAAAAAATTTTTCCTGAGAATCGTTTGGGCCTTGGCCGCTTCTGGAATTTCTCCAGAGGCGGGATAGATAATTTCCGCAGTGGTTTGAGGGATGCGGTTTCTGGCGTTGAGCAAACTCGTTCGCGCATGATGGATTATGACCAGCTATTGGTATGGGCAGTATTGTCCCTGGCATTAATTGGCTTGGTGATGGTCTATTCGGCATCCATTACTTTGGCTGATGGCCCTAAGTATGCAAATTACAGCAGCAACTTTTTCTTAATTCGTCATTGCATTTCATTGGCCATTGCCATTGGGGTTGCTATTTGGGTATTTAAGATTCCAACTCATGTATGGGATCGTTATTCACCAGTGATTTTTGGTTTTACAGTCTTGCTATTAATTGCCGTACTTATCCCTGGCGTTGGAAAAGGTGTGAATGGTGCAAAGCGTTGGATTCCTTTAGGTCTGATGAACTTCCAGCCATCTGAATTAATGAAATTTGCCGCAGTAATTTTTGCTGCAAGCTATACAGTGCAACGCCAAGAATATCTACACTCATTTGTGAAGGGTATGTTACCAATGGGCATTGCGGTTGCCTTGGTTGGGGGCTTGCTTATGGCTGAGCCAGACATGGGTGCATTTGTTATGGTCGCTTTAATTGCCTTTGGAATTTTGTTCTTGGGTGGTATCAACGCTAAGTTGTTTGGTGGTCTGATTTTAGTTGGCTTGATGAGTGGCGCCACGATGATTGCTCTTTCGCCTTTCCGTCGTGGCCGCATGTTGGCGTTTATGGATCCATGGCAAGTCGATAACGCAGCAAATAAAGGTTATCAATTAACCCATTCTCTGATGGCATTTGGTCGCGGTGAATGGTTTGGTTTGGGTCTAGGTGGCAGTGTTGAAAAATTACACTATCTTCCTGAAGCGCATACTGATTTCATCATGGCGGTGATTGGTGAAGAGCTTGGATTTATCGGTGTAGTAGTGATGATCTTCCTGTTCTATTGGATCGTGCGTCGTGCGTTTCTCATTGGCCGTACCGCTTTGCAATTGGATCGCAGTTTTGCTGGCCTTGCCGCTAAAGGTGTGGCGATATGGATTGGTTGGCAAGCATTTATCAATATGGGTGTGAACTTAGGTTTGCTTCCTACCAAAGGCTTGACTCTTCCTTTAGTCAGCTATGGCGGATCAGGAATTTTGATGAATGCAGTTGCAGTCGCAATGCTCCTGCGTATTGATTATGAGAACCGAATCTTGATGCGAGGTGGCAAGCTATGACCAAGCCATCCATCTTGATTATGGCCGGTGGTACTGGGGGACATATTTTTCCGGGTCTAGCTGTTGCTGAATACCTACGTATTTGTGGTTGGAAGGTTTTTTGGCTTGGAAATCAAAGTGGCATGGAATATCGCTTGGTAAAAGCTTGTGACTTCCCATTTGAGGCAGTTGAGTTTGGCGGCTTGCGTGGCAAAGGCATCAAAGCAAAATTGATGTTGCCATTTAATTTGGCAAGAGCGAGCTTTCAGAGCTTGAAGATCATGCGCCGCATTAAGCCAAATGTGGTTTTAGGTATGGGTGGATACATTACATTTCCTGGTGGCTTAATGACTAAGTTTCTGAAGAAGCCGCTGGTTTTACATGAAGCCAATTCCGTAGCCGGAAGTGCCAATCGCGCTCTCGCCAAAATTGCTATGCGTACCCTGACCGGCTTTCCCAATACGCTGGCTCATGCTGAGTGGGTAGGCAATCCCATTCGTGAAGAATTCGACACTGTAGGTGCGCCAGCAAAGCGTTACCAGGAGCGCACTGGTCCTTTATCTATTCTGGTGGTGGGCGGTAGTTTAGGTGCTGCCGCCTTAAATGAGGCGATTCCAGCCGCCTTGGCATTGATGGATAAGGACGCTCGTCCATGTGTGATTCACCAGGCAGGTGATAAACATCTCGCAGATTTACAAGGGCGTTATGCCGATTTAGGTGTTGCTGCTGACATTCGCTCTTTTATTGACGATATGCCAGCTGCCTATGCTCAAGCAGATCTCGTGATCTGCCGCTCTGGTGCAATGACTGTTTCAGAAATCGCAGCATGTGGTGTTGCATCCTGCTTGGTTCCATTTCCATACGCAATTGATGACCATCAGACTGCAAACGCACGATTTTTGTCGGATGCAGATGCAGCAATTCTGCTCCCACAACAAGATCTCAATCCGCAGGATCTCGCATCCATGATTCAAAACTTTAGCCGCCAAGATTTACAAGTAATGGCTGAACGTGCTCATGCTTTAGCTAAGCCTCATGCAACTCAGCGTGTGGCCGAAGTGTGTGCAGACTGTGCAGGAGTAGGTATATGAAACATATTGTTCAGCAAATACATTTTGTTGGTATCGGTGGCGCAGGCATGAGCGGTATTGCCGAAGTGCTGTTGAATCTGGGTTATCAGGTATCTGGATCCGACTTAGCTGAAGGTGCTGCAACTAAGCGCTTAAGAGATTTGGGCGCAGTTATTCATATTGGACATGATCCTAAAAATATTGGTACTGCAGAGGCAGTGGTTATTTCTACTGCGGTTGCAGGCAATAACCCTGAAGTACTAGCTGCTCGCGCAGCTAAAGTCCCCGTAATTCAACGTGCTGTTATGCTCGGTGAACTCATGCGCTTGAAGCAGGGCATTGCAATTGCGGGTACTCACGGTAAAACCACTACGACCAGTTTGGTTGCCTCCGTCTTAGCTGAAGGTGGTCTGGATCCAACCTTTGTGATTGGTGGAAAGCTAAATTCTGCAGGTGCTAATGCGCGCTTAGGCCAAGGCGACTTTATTGTTGTTGAGGCAGATGAGTCTGATGCCTCCTTCTTGCAGTTATTCCCAGCAATGGAGGTAGTCACCAACATTGATGCTGATCACATGGATACCTATCAGCATGACATGGCGAGATTAAAGCAAGCATTTGTCCAGTTCATTCAACGCATGCCTTTTTATGGCATCGCAGTACTTTGTATTGATGATGCAAACGTGCGAGACATTATCCCGTTTGTATCTCAGCCAGTATTACGCTATGGCTTATCTGAAGATGCAGATATTCGTGCAAGTAATGTTCGCGCTGAAGGTACTCGCATGCACTTTACGGTTGATCGTAAAACCGTGCGTCGCCACGGCAATAAGCCTGGTCGACTTGAAGTGCAATTAAATTTACCGGGCTTGCATAACGTTCGCAATGCCCTGGCGGCAATTGGTATCGCTACTGAGCTGGGTGTGGGTGATGAGGCTATTGTGAAAGCTTTATCTGAATTTAGTGGTGTTGGTCGTCGCTTCCAAAGGTATGGTGAAATTCCTTTGGCGTCTGGTGGAAGTTTCACATTGATAGATGATTACGGACATCATCCTGTAGAAATGGCAGCTACTTTATCTGCGGCTCGCGGGGCTTATCCTGATCGTCGCCTGGTATTGGCATTCCAACCACATCGCTTTACAAGAACGCGTGACTGCTTTGGTGAATTTGTTCAGGTCCTCAAAAATTTTGATGCACTTGTGTTAACTGAAGTGTATTCAGCTGGTGAGGCCAAGATTCCAGGTGCTGATGGTCAAAGTCTCATGAAAGCAGCGCTGACAACGGATACAGCTTTAAAAGCCTCTTTAGATAGCTCAGCCGTGGCCTTTGCTCCGAGTGTTGCTGAGATGCCTGAAAAACTCAGCGCCTTATTGCGTGATGGTGATGTCTTAATCACGATGGGTGCAGGTTCTATCTCTGGCTTGCCTCATGTATTGGCGGAGGCAAAACATGCCTAATCAAAGTACACAAATGTATTCCTGGGGTAAGCGCGTGAAGAGTGAGCTCGCAAACTTGGACGTTAAATCTCTTGGTCGAGTGGGTGTATTGCTCGGTGGTCGCTCTGGTGAGCGTGAGATTTCTTTAATGTCGGGTAATGGCGTATTGGAAGCGCTGCTCTCTAAAGGTGTGGATGCGTATCCATTTGATCCAAGCTTGCGTTGCCCAACCGAAATAGCAAAAGAAAAATTTGACCGTGTATTTATCTCTTTGCATGGACGTTACGGTGAGGACGGTACGATCCAGGGATTGCTTGATCTCTTAGGTTTGCCTTATACCGGTAGTGGTGTGTTGGCATCCGCATTAGCGATCGACAAGATTGCGACCAAACTTGTTTGGATCAGTAGCGGCCTTTCAACCCCAGAGTTTCAGGAGTTGAAAGCCGATAGTGACTGGAATGCAGTGGTGCAGCACTTAGGTCTACCATTGATTGTCAAGCCTGCACATGAAGGTTCATCACTCGGTTTAACGAAAGTGAAATCCATCGACGAGTTGCCTGCTGCCTATAAGTTGGCTGCTGGAATGGATAAAAAAGTGATTGCTGAGACTTGCATTGTTGGTGACGAGTTGACTTGCCCCCTAGTTGGATTTGGAGCGGATGCTGAGGCTTTGCCTGTAATCAAAATTATTCCACCTGAAGCCAATTACGATTTTCATAATAAGTACTTCTCTGATGAGACAAAATACTTATGCCCAACCGGTCTAGCGCCAGAGGTAAACAATGCGGTTCAAGAACTAGCATTGGCTGCCTATCGTGCTCTCGGTTGTAGGACTTGGGGTCGCGCTGATGTGATGCTCGATCAAAAAACTGGCAAACCTTATCTCTTGGAGATGAATACATCCCCAGGCATGACTTCACACTCTTTGGTTCCGATGGCTGCAAAAGCAGCTGGTGTTGAATATGCTGAATTAGTTCTCTGGGTCATTAGCCAGACTTTGAATGTCAAAGGGGCTGCGCAAGCATGAGTCGGATGAGTGCTTTCTTAAACGGCTTCGGTGAAGTGTTTACTTCATTGGCATCTCCACTTTGGAATCATGCAGAGCGGATGCAAAAGCTGAGCCGTTTCTTAATGCGCTGTTTCGCGATCATGGTTTGCGTTGGAATTTTAGTGTGGCTAAGTCAGCGCCCCGTCTTTGCCTTACGCCAAGTTGTCATTGAGCCATTGGCTGGACAAACACTCAAACATATTAATAAGCCTGTAGTAAAGCAACAGGTTTTAGAGACGGTTCAAGGAAATTTTTTCAGTGTGAGGTTGGAGGATGTGAAGCGTGGCTTCGAGTCCATGCCTTGGGTGCGTCATGCCAACGTTCGCAGAGTCTGGCCTAACGGATTGATTGTGAGTATTGAAGAGCAAAAGCCTTTTGGTACTTGGGGTGGCGTGGATAGTCACGCCTTAATGAATACCCATGGTGAACTCTTTGCTGGTCGCGTTTCTGATGTGGGAGATGGTATTTCTTTGATTGATTTCTCAGGGCCAGAGGATGCAAGCAAAGAAGTGATGCGCCTATATGAAAAGGCAAATAACTGGTTTAAGCCTTGGAGCGCAGAAGTAAAGAGCTTAACCCTTTCTGATCGCTACGCCTGGCATGTGAAGTTATCCAATGGCATGAAGGTGGAGTTCGGTAGGGATGAAGAGAATTCAGATAAAACATTAACCGAAGATCGTGTCGCGCGCCTATTTAAGTATTGGCCACAGGTTCAAGAGAGATGGGCTAATCGCGTAGATGCAATTGATCTGCGCTATGCAAATGGATTTGCAGTGCATCTTGCTTCGGCAAGTTTGAAAAAGAATGAAGCAGACGGCAAAAAAAGTGAGCAGAAGCAATGAGGAATAAGAATGAGTAAAGACAACCGCGATTTATTGGTCGGATTAGATATTGGAACCTCCAAGGTGGTTGCATTAGTCGCTGAATTGGGAGTTGATGGCCAATTTAATGTAGTTGGCGTTGGCCAAACTGCATCCAAGGGTTTGAAGAAGGGTGTAGTTGTCAATATTGAAGCTACTGTCCAATCCATTCAAAAAGCGCTTGAAGAGGCGGAGGTCATGGCGGATCGCCAGATCGTGCAGGTCTTTACTGGTATCGCTGGAAATCACATTGTGAGCTTTAACTCCAGCGGTATGGTGGCGATTCGCGCTAAAGAGGTTAGCGCTGGTGATGTTGAACGTGTTTTAGAAACTGCTAAAGCAATCAATATTCCAACTGATCAGCAAATTCTCCATATCCTCGTTCAAGAATTCATTATTGATGGGCAAGAAGATGTGCGTGAGCCAATTGGCATGAGTGGTTTACGCCTTGAGGTGAAAGTGCACATTGTTACTGGTGCAGTTAGTGCTGCGCAAAATATTGTGAAGTGTGTGCGTCGTTGTGGCTTGGAAGTAAATGATCTTATCTTGCAGCCGCTAGCCTCTAGCTTAGCTGTGCTAACAGAAGATGAGAAAGAGTTAGGTGTTGTCTTGGTAGATATTGGCGGTGGCACAACTGATATTGCAATTTATTGTCAAGGCTCTATTCGACATACTGCTGTGATTCCGATTGCAGGCGATCAAATTACCAATGACATTGCAATGGCATTGCGTACGCCGACGATTGATGCGGAAGATTTAAAAATTCAGTACGGTATTGCTCGACAAGATATGGCGGATCCAACCACAATGATTGATGTCCCAGGTGTTGGTGATCGTGAGCCACGCCCAATGTCAAAACAAGCCTTAGCTGCCGTGATTGAGCCGCGGGTTGAAGAGTTATTCACATTAGTTCGGGGTGTTGTACGTGATTCTGGTTACGAAGATATGGTGTCTTCAGGAATCGTACTGACCGGCGGAACTTCTTTGATGCCAGGCATGGTTGAGCTTGCTGAACAAGTGTTCTTGCGCCCAGCGCGCATCGGTACCCCTGAGTACCGTGGCCACCTGCATGAAGTTTTACGTAGCCCACGTTTTGCTACCAGTATCGGTTTATTAATGGAAGGCCAGGCGCAACTGTTGCGTGGCCGTCGAGTATCTCAGTCAGGCGCGTTGCAAAGTGTGATCTCGCGCATGAAGGAATGGTTCGCAGGAAATTTTTAAGTTTTTCGTCGTCGTCAATGTAGTACTTATTACCTAGGAGGGTATATGGAATTTGAAATG